>DAISJE010000586.1:0-3056 GCA_036821665.1 Bryobacteraceae bacterium
TCTCGCGTGTAAGGGCTGTAAGGGCGATTGTCCGGTCAATGTCGATGTCGCGACCTACAAATCGGAGTTCCTATATCACTATTACGACGGGAAATCGCGGCCTACAAGCGCATATGCGATGGGCATGATCAATCGCTGGGCCGAAATTGCGTCGCATTTTCCGGATGTTGCCAATCTGTTCACGCAGACGCCGGGACTATCGAATATGGTGAAGTCCATCGGCGGATTGACGCAGCGGCGGAAAATGCCGGTGTTCGCGAAGCAGACTTTTAAATCCTGGTTTGCAGAGCATCGCAAGCGCAGAGGGCGCAAAAATGATACGCGGCCGCCTGTCATACTGTGGCCCGATACCTTTAATAACTATTTCTTTCCGCACACCGCGAAAGCTGCGGTTGAGGTTCTGGAATCAGCCGGCTACCGCGTCGAGGTGCCGCCGCGAAATCTTTGCTGCGGCCGGCCGCTATATGACTACGGCTTTTTGGATCAGGCAAAAAGCTATCTGCTCGATATTCTCGATGCGCTGAGGCCACAGATCACGGAAGGCGTTCCGGTTGTCGTCCTGGAGCCAAGTTGTGCGTCCGTTTTTCGCGACGAAGCGACTAATATTTTTCCAGGCGATGAAGACGCGCAGCGGTTGCGCGCTCAAACGAAATTGCTGAGTGAATTTCTAGTCGACGTCAGATATAATCCGCCGAATCTGCAACGAAAGGCCCTAATTCACGGCCATTGCCATCACAAATCCCTTTGGGGGATGTCGGCAGAACAGAAGATTATTGCTCAGATGGAGCTGGACGCCGAACTTCTCGATTCCGGCTGTTGCGGTTTGGCCGGCTCGTTTGGCTACGAAGAGCATCATTACGACGTTTCGATGAAGATCGCCGACCGAGTTCTGTATCCGCGCGTGCGCCAAGCTGAACGCGACACACTGATCATCTCGGACGGATTCAGTTGTCGTGAGCAGATTATGCATGGCACGCGCCGGCATGGCATGCATTTGGCAGAAGTGATCCAGATGGCTCTTCACCAGCCTTTTTCACAGAAGAAGCAATATATTGAAACCGGCTGGATACAGGAACAGCCCACGTCGACGCTTATCACGGCCGCGGCGAGCGCGGGTCTAGTCGCGGCCGGCGGGATGCTTCTTATGAGTTTGGCGAAGAATGGGCGGCGAACGGAGCCGATGAAAACGCCGCAATAACCGCACAGGCTAAGCGACTGATTTAATTTGCGCGAGGTTTCAGGAGGAGCACCTGCGCCGCGCCTGTGCGACCCTCTTCGAAGCCGATGGCCGAAGCAGCCAAATACAAAAGCCACGTACGGTACGTGGCTTCACTCACCAGATCGCGGCACTTGCCCGCATTCCTTTGAAGATTCGTTACCCACGCCTTACAGGTCAAGGCGTAATGCCTGCGTAAGTCGCGCAATCCTACGACATCGAAGCCGGCCCGCTCTCCTTCTCGCACAACGTCATCCAAGTGCACGAGTTCGCCGCCCGGAAATACACTTTTTTGAATGAATAAGGTGTCCGGACCATCGGAAACGCCCTGCGGACGTATTACGCCGCGATTTAAAAACAATCCACCGGGCCTCAGCAGATCAAATGCTTTTTTGAAATAGCCGTGCAGCCGTTTGCGGCCAACATGCTCAAACATACCGACCGACGCGATTTTGTCGAAGGAGCCGTTGAGATCGCGATAATCGCAAAGGTTAACTGAAACTTTGTCCTGTAACGAACGCTGCGAAACTGTGTGCCGCGCAAAAGCGAGTTGTTGCTCGGCCAATGTGCATCCGAACGCCTGAACGTCGTAATGCTCAGCCGCATATGTAACTAAGCCGCCCCAACCGCAACCGATATCCAGGAAGCGGTCGTCAGGCCGGAGGACTAAATCGCGGCAGATCCGGTCGAGTTTCTGGCGTTGCGCATTTTCGAGCGAATCCTCCGGGTCGCTGAAGTACGCGGCCGAATAAACCATTCTGGAGTCGAGAAACAGCGAATAAAAATCGTTCGAGCGGTCATAGTGAAACTGAATGTTGCGGGCGGCGGGCCGTCTGTAACCGAGCAGCGACGAAATTCGCACGTGTTCCAGGCGCGCGAGCGACGAGAAGAAGATCTGGCGAAGAGGCGAATGAGGCTGCCGCGAAAAGTATCTAATAGCTTCGAGGATGCTGCCGTGAACGTCGAATTTTCCTTCTACAAACGCCATTGCGGCCGAATACGCGTCCATTTGCATGCAATGACGAGCATCGGACCCGCCGGAAGCAATAACTGTGAAACGGCCATCCGGATCCGAATAGAAATTCGTTCGTCCTTCCGGTTGGCTAATCCAAACATGATTTGTATCGGAACTCTGCTGCCGCGGCGCTATCGCCATTTCTGCCTCCCAAAGTTTTAGACGCAAATGGGTAAGAATCCGTACGCGGAGCACATTATCACAAATGAATGAGCATGTGTGAGGCTGCTGCCCGATACTGAGGACATGAGTGTATCGGCGGCTCCTTCTAAATTTTCCGGGCAGACGAAGACGGCGCATTTGTTCACTCCGCTTACAATTCGGGGCATTACGCTGCCGAACCGGATTGCAGTCTCTCCGATGTGCCAGTATTCATGCGAGGATGGCTTCGCAAATGACTGGCACTTGGTGCACCTGGGTAGCCGCGCAATCGGCGGAGCCGGGCTGGTCATTGCGGAAGCCAGCGCGATCGAGGCACGTGGCCGCATCTCTCCTTGGGATCTCGGTATCTGGAAAGATGAGCACGTTGAGCCGCTCGCCCGGATTGCGCACTTTCTGAAAGAACACGGGGCAGTTCCCGCCATCCAGCTTGCGCACGCCGGCCGGAAAGGCAGTACCGATACTCCTTGGCGCGGCGGCCATGCCGTTCCTGTTGAAGATGGCGGTTGGGAGCCGGTTGCGCCGAGTGGGATTGCGTTCGCGTCCGGTTATCCGGTCCCCGCTGAACTCAATACGGTTGAGATTCGCATGATCGTGCAGGCATTTGCGGCGGCCGCGAAACGTGCGCTTGAAGCAGGCTTCGAGGTAATCGAACTGCATGGCGCG
>DAISJE010000587.1:0-3052 GCA_036821665.1 Bryobacteraceae bacterium
GGGGATTTCCTTGCAATGCGAGTTCGTAAACCTGTGCGGATGTTGTATCCCGGCCAAAGTGCATCATGCGGCCCATAGCCGCGATCGCGGTGGCCGATGCGTGCTTCTCGAGACATCCGCAGTTACCGCACCCGCAGGGATTACCGTCCGCGAATACGGTCATATGGCCAAACTCGCCGGCCATTCCAAGAAAGCCATGCAGCACTTTGCCGCCGATGACAATGCCGCCGCCGATTCCGGTGCCTAGCGTCAGCAGAATGAGATCTTTCACGCTCTTCCCCGCGCCGCGCCACATCTCACCCAGAGCCGCCGCGTTGGCATCGTTTTCCAAAATGATCGGTTTTCCCAGCCGCTGTTGAATTTCATCGCGAACGGGGAAAGCCTCGAATCCGGGCAGATTGGAGGACCCCAGCACTACACCCGCTTCCATATCGATAAATCCCGGGACGCCGATCCCGACGCCGCGCAAGCCATCGGTTCCGACGCGCGCGCGAACCGCCTCGATCACCCTCACGATCTCGTCAATCACACGCTCGGGTCCGGCATCGAAGACGGCGGGTTCTGATACGCGGTCGATGATTTGTCCGTGCGCGTCAACCGCCGCGACACGCAGGTTCGTTCCGCCAAGATCAACCCCGATCGAGTAGGCGCTCATGCGCCTGAATCATAGCAAATAGAAAGCTATTTCATGCTGGCGGCATCGGCTTCGCGTGGACCAAGCGTGATATCGAGCCAGAAATGCGCTGTTTCACGGATCGTCGCAAAGAAACCATCAAGATCGGAAGGCTTCCGTATGTAACAGTTGGCATGAAGCTGGTACGCCTGGCGTATATCTCTGTCGATATCGGAAGTCGTGAGGACAGCAACCGGTACGCACATAAGGCCGTCATCTCTCTTGATCTCGCGGAGCAGATCGCAAGATCCCGACTTGGGCAAATTGAAATCGAGAAAGATCAAATTCGGCTTGGGAACTCCGGCAAATACGCCTTCTCGACGCAGAAACAAAGACGCCTGTTCACTATCACCGGCCACGTGTACGCTGACCGGCGGATCCAGCGTTTTTAACGCTTCTTTCATCAGGCGGACATCGCCTGGATTATCTTCGATGATCAATATTTCCCGGCAATTAGGCAAGGATCTCCCGCTTTCGCTCGTCGAGTCGCTAGATTTTTGTAAAGCCTAGTGTATCCGTTGTTCATCTTTATTGGGAAGATCAGACAAATACTTGTATCGGGGTACTTAAGCTGTAAAGGCGTCGGATCTCGCTGCAACTAATGTAATGGTTTACAAATAATTTCTAATTGACTGACTGCACTCACAACCAACCCGCGCAAACGCTTGGCTCACCTCTCGGATCACGACCTCCCGGACACTCCTGGTAGAAGTAGATGTGAAGAACCCGACAGGTGAATTCACTCGTATCGCGTGATCGCGTGCAAGTGGTGGACAGTGGTGCCCAAGCAGAATAGTTATTTGAGGAAGCGAGAGGAATGAATCTGAAGACAGGTCTGGTTGTACTGGGAGCCTCCGTTCTGCTGGCGAGTTGTAGTGTCGGCCCGAAGTACACGAAGCCCACGGTACCTGCAGCCCCGAAATATGCGGAGCAGCCACCCTCCACGTATAAAGAGGTCGCTGGCTGGACGCAGGCGCAACCGGGAGATGCGGTCATCCGCGGCAAATGGTGGGAACTGTTCGAAGACCCCGAACTAAGCGCGCTCGAGGAGCAAGTGGAACCGGCAAATCAAACGATCAAAATAGCCGAAGCGAATTTCCGTCAAGCACGGGCGTCGATCCAATACAATCGTTCCTTTCTTTACCCGACCATTTCCGCCGGCGCTGGCATCAGCCGCAATCACATCTCCGGCAACAATCCAACCGGTATTCCGGGTAACTCGTATGCAGATTTCATTCTTCCCATCAGCGTTTCCTATGACGCAGACCTTTGGGGACGAGTGCGACGTAGTATCACCGCTTCACGTGAGCAGTTTCAGGCTTCGGCCGCAGATCTCGAAAATGTGAAGTTGGAGCTCCAAACCGAACTCGCAGTCGATTACTTCGAAGCGAGAAGTCTGGACGCCCAGAAGCAGCTCTTTGACGACACGGTGGTGGCATATCAAAAAGCGCTGCAATTGACGCAGAACCGGTATACCGGAGGCGTGGCATCGAAAGCGGAGGTCGCGCAGGCTCAGACTCAGTTGAATCAGACCGAGGCGCAGGATATCGATATCGGAGTGGCGCGCGCTCAATTTCAGCATGCCATTGCTGTTCTGATCGGAAAGGTTCCCGAAAATTATTCACTTACGACGACGCCTCTAAAACGGCAGCCGCCGGCAATTCCCGTAGGAGTGCCTTCAAAACTGCTGGAAAGGCGACCGGACATTGCGGCTGCTGAGAGGCAGGTCGCCGCAGCGAATGAGCAGATCGGTATTGCGCGATCTGCATTTTTTCCGGATCTGCTGATCAGCGCCACAGGAGGCTTGCAGTCCGGAAGTATCGTCGACTGGTTTACCTGGCCGAGCCGATATTGGGCTGTCGGTCCGCAAGTCTTAGAAACCGCGTTTGATGCGGGACGTCGGCGCGCCCAATTGGAAACCGCCGAAGCAGGATACGACGCAACGGTTGCGAATTACCGTCAGGCTGCTCTGACGGCATTCCAGGAAGTGGAAGATAATTTATCAAGCCTTCGCATTCTGGAGCAGGAATCAGCCAAACAGCAAGAGGCGACCGCGGCAGCGGAAAATTCACTTCAGTTGTCGCTAAACCGTTATAAGGGTGGCTTGGTGACCTATCTGGAAGTGATTACGGCGCAAAGTATTGCTCTGAGCAACGAACGCACGGGAGTCGATCTGCTCCGTCGGCGCATGGAGGCGAGTGTTCAGCTCATCAAAGCGCTCGGTGGTGGATGGGATATTAGCAAGTTGCCACAGGGTTGATATTGTTTCGGCCTTGTGCCGTTTTAAGACTCGGAGTTCCGAACAGTGGCGTGGTGGGGCAGGCCCCCCGGCCTGCGCGGGGCTCGCAGCCCCGCTCTGCGGAAGCGCGATGTGCTCCG
>DAISJE010000588.1:0-3051 GCA_036821665.1 Bryobacteraceae bacterium
AGGGGTGTATTCCGCTGGGCATGGAAGGGTTCACACTCGCCGTATGGAAAGGATTCGCGTTTAGATGATGCATCACAGGCCTGGACGCCTGCGAATGCCGATTTCGGCAGCTTGTTTCGTCTCGATTTTTTGTTCCGTAGGCGTGCTGGCTTTAGCTATGCCGCAGCAAGCGCAGCCACAAAACCAATCCCAGCAGAAACCGGCTCCGCCGCAGCCCGCGCCGCCGCAACAGAAGCCGCCCAATCCTTTCGAAAACGTTCCGGAAGCTCCCACCCAGCCGGCGCCGCAGAACCCCAATGTGCAGGAAGCCAAACCGGCTCCAGTGGGCGAAAACATTATTGAAGCGGTGGAGTTCCGCGGCCAGCACAAAGTGCCGCAAGATACCCTGCGTGCTTTAATTTTCACCAAGAAGGGCGATGTCTATAGCGAAGATGCCATCCATCGCGATTTTATTGCTCTCTGGAACACGGGTCGCTTTGACGATCTTCGCGTTGAGACCGAAAAAGGTCCGCAAGGCGGAATTATTCTGCGCTTTGTAGTGACTGAGCGCCGCACGGTCCACACCATCGATTACACCGGCAATAAATCCATCACCAAATCCGAAATTCTCGATCGTTTCAAGGATCGACACGTCAACCTGACGCCCGAATCGCAGTTCGATCCCGGCAAAGTACAGCTCGCGAAAAATATTCTGCAAGAGTACGAGGCCGAGCGCGGCCACCAGTACGCGACTGTGACACCGCAGATCCGGCAGGTTCCCCCCGGCGGAGTGGACATCACGTTCCAAATCGATGAAGGCCCGAAGGTGAAAGTGGGCCACATCATCATCGATGGAAACAAGGCTTTCAGTGACCGCGATGTGATCCGCGCAATGAAAAACCTGAAGCCGATCGGCATCCCGCACTCGCTTCTTTTCGAGAATCTGTTTGCGCGGACCTACGATTCCACGAAGCTGGACGAGGACTCCGAGCGCATTCGCCAGTTCTATCAGTCTCGGGGCTACTTCACGGCCCGCGTGATCAATCACTCCGAGAAGGTTTACGACGTCAACGGCCGAAACGTGATTATTCCGTTTAAGAAAACGCACGGGAAGCGCGTCGACGTCACGATGGTCGTTTCCGAAGGCGACAAATATTATCTCCGCAACTTTCAATTCGTCGGCATGAAGCTGTTTCGCACCCCGGACCTGATCGCCCGGCAGGTGTTCAAGATGGCTCCCGGTGATGTGTTCTCGACGGAAAAGCTGCAGAAAGGGCTCGATGAGCTGAAAAAGCTTTACGGTAATTTCGGCTATATCGATTTTGTCCCTTCACCCGATCCTGAAATCGTTCCCGGCAAGGAGCAGGTAGACCTCACGATTGACGTGGACGAAGGCCACCAGTTCTTTGTCCGGCGCATTGATTTCCAGGGCAACACGTCAACCCGCGACAAAGTCATTCGCCGCGAGCTGCTCATCGATGAGGGTGATCTCTATAGCCAGCAGCTTTGGGATACCAGCATTCTCCGGCTCAATCAGCTTGGCTACTTCGATCCTCTGAAGCCCGAAGATGCTACCGATGTCAAGCGCGACACCAAGACCAACACCGTCGATCTCTTATTAAAGGTTAAGGAGCGCGGCAAGAACTCCATTCAGTTGAACGGAGGTGTCTCCGGCATTTCGGGCAGCTTTATCGGGTTCTCGTATGCCACGAATAACTTTCTCGGACTTGGCGAGACTCTCAGCCTTGGCGCGCAGATCGGAACACTTTTAGATAACATCACCTTCGGGTTTACGGAGCCATATCTGTGGGACAAGCCGATCCAGGCCGGTTTTACAGTGTTTTATCAGCGCTATAGCTTCAACCAGGGCCAGCAGGCATCTATATTCGCGGGCCAGAACCTGATTCCGTATTACAACGCGATCGGGGGACCGAACGGCCAAAACCTGCTGAACTACGTCACAAATGGCAAGGGCTTCACGACCTTTATCAGCCATCAGCTCAGGCGGAGTTTTGCGCGGGTCGGCATCAGCTACTCATACAGCGTCCAGAGTCTCAGAGCTCTCACAACGACGGCAGACATTTATTTCAGAGAAATCAATTTCGGCGGAGTTGTCGGGCCGAATTCGCTGACGGGCATCACCGCGAGTACCATTACTCCGACTTTCTCCTATAACACGGTTAATCATCCGATCGTTCCGACCCGCGGTCTGCGTATTAGCCTCAGCGCGGGATTTACAGGAAGCATACTGGGCGGGAACACAAACTTCTTCCAGCCGGCGGTCGATGTCGCCTATTTCCGGCGCGGTATTTTCAGGAGCAATGTGATGGGCTTCCATTTCGCCGGCCGAGTAATCGCAGGTTTTGGCGGCAAGGTGCCCCCGCCTTATAGCCGCTTCTATATGGGTGGCGAGGATGATGTGCGCGGCTTCGATATTTATTCCATCAGCCCGATCGCATACATTCCGCAAGCCTACCCGGTCGCTGTGCTCAACAATGACGGCACCACGCGTATGCAGACGGTCATCGGTCCCAACGGCGCACCCGGCCTTTCTCCCGTGTCGCAAACTTTCCCGGCTTATCAATTCATTCTGCCCGGCGGCGATACCTACGGCGTGTTTAATTACGAATATCGGATCCCGATTGTCGGCCCCGTAACGCTGGCTCCTTTTGTGGACGCCGGTGTGGACCGGCTGAGTTTTCCCAACCAGCTTCGGCTGGATGCCACAAATGTCGCCGCATTAAACACACAGTTTCCGCAAGCAAACATTGGCCAGAATGTTTTCATTGCCCCCGGAACGGAAAAGCCCCGTGTCTCCACTGGCGTCGAATTACAGGTCCTGATGCCGGTAGTAAATGCGCCTTTCCGGTTGTATTGGGCGTATAATTTGAGTTACGTCAATACGAATTTGGTCCCGCCGGTACTAGCCACGCCGTCCATGTTCCCGAACTACGCGACTTATCAAAGCGCGATTACATCGCTGCGGAATTTGGGATTGGGGATTCCTTTTGATGAGCGGCGATCTACGTTCCGCTTCTCGATCGGGCGTACGTTTTGAATCAATTCCGGTAG
>DAISJE010000589.1:0-3040 GCA_036821665.1 Bryobacteraceae bacterium
ACTGCGCTGGCCGATAATGTTTCGCCGCCGCTAGCTTCCGCTTTGACCGCTAGCTTGACAGACACAGTCCCTTCGTCCGAGAGGACGATTTCCGATTCGCCTTCAGCCGGTAAGTCGAGTGGCTCCGAATAAACGGATTTACGTCCTTCTACAACAATGGACAAACGGTAACTGCCGGACGGCAAGGCATTGAATTCATATTCGCCATTTTGCTGCGTCCTTGCTGAGAATTCACGGTTCTCCGAATTCAATTCGATCATGACGCCCGGAAGCGATTGACCGCTCGAATTACGTAGCGTGCCCCTCCATTTGTGAAGAACGCTATCGTCCGCCCAGACAGCGATACACAAAAAAACGAAGGCGGTGGCCCGTATGACATCACGCATCGTCTAAGAATATCGTTCACTCGAGAAAATCACGTTCGACAGCGAAACGAAGGTGCCGAATCGCGTTGCAGTAAACTGCAAAGCGGTTACATGCTGATGCGAAAACGTTTGTACCTGGTCCCTTTGCTGTTAGGACTCTTTTTGTTGCTCGAGCCGCGAGTGTCCACCTCGCAGGACACCGGCATTCCGGCATCTGTCGAAGTGGACGCAAAGTCAGTGCAGCACGAAATCCCGGGAACTCTCTTCGGAACATTTTTAGAAGCCATTGGCCGCTCCATTTATGGCGGCCTTTGGGCCGAGATTCTTCAGAACCCCAGCCTGGAGGCAGATCTTTGGAGCGCCGGCAATGTTCGCGCCATGCTTACCCGCGAGCCTGAACTAGCCCAGGCTTCGGCATTCGGTCTCCCCCTTCCCTGGGAGCCGCTCAACGAAAAACAGCGTAATCGTTACGAACCACGAATAGGGGACGCCGCTAATTCGAACCAGTCCCTTTTTCTGATGGGGCTTCCGGACCAGGAGACCGGTATTAAGCAGAAAGTCTATCTGCCGGTTCATCGCATCATGACGTACGCCGGCAGTCTATATGCACGGACGCCTTATGGACCGGCGCCGCTTACAATTTCTATCCGGAATCGCACCACAGGCGCGGTTTTATGTAGCGCCACTGTTCACGCCAATTCCAACGGCTGGACGCGCTATCCGTTTCAACTGGCTCTCAGGCCCGGCAGCGTCGAACCGCTTCAGCCGGTAGATTTCGTTATCGCGCTCTCGGGCAGCCAGCGCGTACTGCTGGATCAAATCTCGTTGATGCCCAGCGACAACATCGACGGTATGGATCCGGACGTAATCGCCCTTTCTCGCGACATGAAAACGACAGTGCTGCGGTTTGGCGGCAATTTCACGTCCGGCTATCACTGGCGCGATGGCATCGGACCGCGCGATAAGCGAGTGAGCATGCTGAACCTTGCTTGGGGCATTCCTGAATACAACACGTTCGGCACGGATGAATTTTTGGAATACTGCCGCTTGATTGGCGCAGAGCCGCAGATTGCCGTCAACATGGGATCGGGCACGCCGGAAGAAGCGGCCGACTGGGTGCGCTACGTAAACGCCCACTGGGGAGATCATCGCGGCGGTTTGTTGTGGGAGCTTGGAAATGAGTTGTGGGGTGCCTGGAACACCGGTTATCCGACGCTCGACGAACTCGCCGCTCGAACGAAGGCTTTCAGCGACGCAATTCACGCAGTAGACCCGAAGGCGCGCTTGATTGCAACCGGACAAGATCCGGATGCGTACGAGAAGTGGAATGCTGAGCAGCTAAAGAACGCGCCGGGTGCGTTCGAATTTCTTTCGACGCACTTCGTCGTCACCGATAATCGTGTCGAAGCCAAAGAATACGGCCCGGACTTCATCGCGAAAGCATCCTTTGCACTGCCGGACGGCATCGAGACGCGGCTTCATGCCATGGCGAAACAGATCTCTGCTTTCGATTGGGCACGCAATCATGTCCGCATTGCGTTCACTGAGTGGCTCTTTGTCGGCCCCGATCATTCCGCCGTTCCGCGCTTCGACAATATGGGCGGCGCAATCTGCGCGGGGGAATTCCTCAACATGCTCATGCGCACGGCGGATATCGTGCCCATTTCGGACATGACCGGCATCATGGAATTCGCCGGCATCTGGAAAGACAAAGGTCGTGTTTTCGGGACCCCTGCATACTGGGCATTTCGCAGTTATGCAAGCCTGAGACCCGAAAACCTTGTGAATACGCGGACACAGGTGGAGAGTTATTCAATAGAGAACGGAAACATCAGAGTTCCGAATATTCCCAAGGTTCCCTATTTAGATGTTGTAAGCGCATTGAACAAGGAAGGAAAGTTGGTTCTGTTCTGCGTCAATCGCGATGTGCATCGTTCCGTCCAGGCGAAATTGCATATCTCAAACTTTCAGCCTGCTGCTTCGGCCACCGCCACGACGATTCACGCCACGCTCCTTGCCGACAAGAACAGCGCCGAGTATCCCGATGCCATCCGCCCTGTGGCGCACGAGATCCATTCCGGCTCCAATTTCACTTACAGCTTTGAACCGGCGAGCATAACCGTGATTGAGATACCAAAAGGGTGATGCGAAATGGGCACGCTCAGTATCGCGGCAGGTTGAGGCTGTAACCTTACTTTGTCTGCGGCGAGAGTCGGCTGGAAACCCCGATCGGTCGCCTCGTGTTATCCGGCGGTGGCGTGGCGCGTGGCGGTGGCGCCGAAATACGCGGCTGGATTATTGACATGTTCAAGAGCGATAACTGCCCGTCCTGCGTGAATTTTCCACCCTTGTAGACGTGCACTCCTACGGTCGGATTGACTGATTCTCCTACCAACTGCATGCTGTTGGCGTCGACAGTTCCGTAGATGCAAAATACTTCAGTTTCATCATCCATCACGCCCGAGTCGACATTGACGTTAATATCCAGGATCGAGTGATACAAGGTTGCCCTCCGGCCAACCACAAAGCCTTCCTCTCCTGCAGATAAGTTGAGTCCTACCTGAAGAAATTTGTTGTATCCAAAGCTCGTGTATTCATTAGTGGGCTCCACTTGCATCGCGATGTCTTGTTCGCAATACTTCACATCAACGGACTCGAACAGGTTTCGTTCGAAC
>DAISJE010000590.1:0-3032 GCA_036821665.1 Bryobacteraceae bacterium
CGAACGCAGCGCCGCCCGTCCCGGCCGCCTTCGTCTTGAATGTATACACATACTCGCCGACAGCGACGGTCTGCGTGGTCCCGCCCGAATCGGCCCCGGCCTGGATGGCGGAGGCGAGTGGGGCGGCCCTGCGTTTGATCCGGAGACCGGTTATCTTTACGTGAATGCGAATGAGATGGCCTGGGTGCTAAAGCTGGACCCGGTCGATCTGAATGCCAAAGCCGCCAGCGGCAAACAATCGTACTTGAACAACTGCGCCAGTTGCCACCGAGCCGATCGGACGGGCACGCCGCCTGAATTTCCTTCGCTCGTCAATATTGGAAACAAGCTCGATGAGAATGAAGTGGAGGAGATGATTCGCCAGGGTGGCGGCAGGATGCCGTCCTTCGCGCGGCTTCCGAGTCAGGAAATCACTGCGATTATGCGGTACATCGTCTATGGCGAAGACACGGCAGTGAAGGGCGGCGATAACAAACGGTCACCTATTGATTTGAAGTACCGCTTCGACGGATACAACAAATTTCTCGATCCCGATGGTTATCCTGCTGTGAAGCCTCCATGGGGAACGTTGAACGCGATCAACCTCAATACTGGCGAATACGTTTGGAAAATTCCGTTCGGCGAATATCCGGAGCTGGCCCAGCAAGGCATACGGAACACCGGATCTGAAAACTACGGCGGCGGTGTTGTAACGGCGGGCGGTCTGTTTTTCATCGGCGCAACCGTGTATGACAGAAAAATGCATGCCTTCGATAAGGCGACGGGACAGCTTCTCTGGCAGACTCTGCTGCCCGCTGCGGGAAATGCGACACCCGCGGTCTATGAAGTGAATGGTAAAGAGTATCTTGCCATCGCATGCGGCGGCGGCAAGTCAAAGAAAGATGCTCCGGGAGGGACATATGTTGCGTTTGCATTGCCCGATAAGGGGCATGGGTCAAAGTAATCGGAGTGAATTGCTATGAACAGACGAAATTTTTCGAAAGCTCTGGTGGGCAGCGCCGCTTTCGGAGCCACCGCGCTGGCACAGGCCGGACAGGTTAGTGCCACAACATCGACCGAGGCCCCGTACAACTTGTCCGTCATGCTCTGGACAGTTTTTAGAGACTTACCGTTCGAGCAGCGCATGGAGAAGGTAGCGGAGGCCGGCTATAACCAGATAGAACTTGTCGGCGAATACAAGAAATGGTCGGACGCGGACTTCAAGCGCGCAATTGCGAAGCAAAAAGAGCTTGGCATCACGTTCGATGTAACCGCCGGCTTGAGACGTGGGGTCGGAAACCCGGGCGAACGCGACGGGCTCCTGGCCGATGTGCGAAACGAGTTACCGATCATGGAGCGCATCAATTGTCCTGCCGTGATTATCATGTCCGGCATGTGGTTCCGGGAATGTCTCGCGAGACCCAGCACCAGAGTTGTATCGAGGGGCTCAAACAAGCGGCCAAGCTGGTGGAAGGTAAGCAGATTAACGGCAAACCGGTCCGGCTACTGCTTGAAAACATCGATCCCGAAGAGAACCCCAAATATTATCTGACCTCCGTTGCCGAAGGCTTTGAGATCATTCGCGCCGTCGATCATCCGCAAGTCAAGCTGCTGTACGACTTTTTCCATGAGCAGATTTCGGAAGGCAATCTCATTGAGAAGCTGAAAAAAAACATCGACTACACAGGATTAGTTCATATCGCGGATGTTCCCGGGCGCCATATCCCCGGTACCGGCGAAATCCACTACGACAACATCTACAAGACGCTGGTGGAGCTCAATTACCAGCACACGGTTGCGATGGAGTTTTTACCGCTGCACGATGCCGTGGAAGAGTTGCGCCGCGCCAAAGACCAGGCTCTGCGCGGCGGCCGGAGCGCGTAAAACTTTATTCGAACCGGTACACAACGGCTTTCTCAACATTGATCCGTTGCGGCGAAAAGCGCCAGTAATGGCCCTGGTCGTTTTCGTCGCCGTTCAATCGCCGCCCAGGAACCCATGTTCCGTCGGAAAATCTTCCTTCTTCTACGTAGCCAATTCCAGCCTGCCGCGGACCGGCTGAGCGAGGCTCAAACTTTACTCGAAACCCCTTTCCGGCCCCAATAAATTCATTCGGGCCGGTCGCGATAATCAGGCCGAATCCCGTCCCCGCTTCCGACCCGAAGATTTCGTCCAGGCTGATACTGACCAGATAACCGTTCATTACGGCAGAGACGGACGAATGACTTTTATCCAGAACGAATCCGGTCATTTCGCCTTTACCCTGATGCTGAGTAATGAGTGGAGCGAGCTGCATCAGCGCCTCATAACTCTTCCCCAGTTCGTTCTGCGTGTCCCGCCACGAATCAATGCCAAATGGCGAGAAGCCGATGGCGCCGTGTTGCCCGATTGCGTAAAAGACGTTTGCAGCTCCAACCGGGCCTCCGGCGGCTTCCGGTATGAACAGCGGATTACCGGCGCGGTTATACCAGTTGGCCCATTCCTCGAAATTTGGCTGATAAATATCAGGCGAATAAATGTCGATGGCAGAACCGGCCGCCTTCCAGATGTCAATTACTCGAGGCTGCGGTCCGCCGCTTGGATACTCACCGGGCGTGGCGTCCTGGCCCGCGAGCCAGGTATTTACGTACATAGGAAGCGAGTATTCTGCTTTTCCGGCAGCCGCGACGTGATTCACATATCGCCCGTAATTCCAGGCCATGAAGATCTCGTCCGCTCGCGTGCCGGTTCCAAATACCTGCTGCCAAGTGCCGGACATTTTGTTTCCGTTTTCGTCCCAGAGTTCACGAAGGTCTGGGAAGAGCGATTCGCGATGCGCTCGCAGATAACTGGTTAACTGCTCAGGTACGGCTGATTCGAACGCCTTATTTGCGGCCGGAGAGCGGTCGCGCGTGTCTCCCAGCACGCCGACTTCGTTCTCTACTTGCATCATGAGTACTGTTTGATCGCGGCTGTCGATATCGCGGATATGGCGCATCAGCGCGGCGAAAGCCTTCGCATCGGCGTCCATCGTCGCCGCGCCCAACGTGCTCAGAATCTCCACCTTTTGCCCG
>DAISJE010000591.1:0-3008 GCA_036821665.1 Bryobacteraceae bacterium
CCCGAGTGTTGCCAGCAAGGCAGCGAGCGCTCCGAATGCGCCCGAAAGGATCGCCATGGCTCGGTCGCCGCGTATAGAATCGGCCAACTGGGCTGACAACGGTTTGATCTGCATACTGATAGACGAACTCACTCCGGCGATAGCCGTTTTTGCGCCTCTGATTATCGGACCCGGCGATCCTGCTATCCGCATCACAACATTCATGCCCGGTCCCGGGTGCTCATCTTGTGCGACGGGGAAGAATCCAATAGGCCTGAATTCCTCTCTCAAGTTGTAATACTTCGTGTTTCGTACTAAGCCGACGATCTGAAAAAGCGGCTCAGGTATCCCGGCGCCCATTTCCCGATGAAATGTGTGGCCTACTGGATTGATGCCATGGAAATACTTGCGAGCGAATTCTTCATTCACGATAGCCACCTTCGTTGAAGCCAGCCTGTCATGGTCGTTGAATTCCCGCCCCGCTAGGAGACCGATGCCCATGGTCTTAAAATAGCCAGGACCCGCACGGTTGAACCAGGCCGTTTTGTTGCTGCCCGCAGCGGGCGTGTTTTCCGGGCCGATGCTGTTGTCCCAACCGCTTCCGCTTACGGGAGTAAAGCCTACTTGCGCCGCCGAAATCACTCCTGGTATCGCGGACAAGCGCTCCATCAGATTTCGATAAACATTGAGTCGTTGCGCTTCGGGATACGATGCCTTGCTGAAATCGATCTGCACTGCCAGGACATTTTCGGGCTGGAAACCGGCATCCGTTGTCAGCAACTTATGGAAGCTGCGAACAAACAGAAGAGCGCCCACCAGCAGCAAAAGCGACAATGCAACTTGCCCCGTCACCAGAGCGCGCCGCAGACCAAAACGTTCCCTTCCAGCCGTAGCTGTACGCCCGCTCGCACGCATCGCGGCGGCCGGAGATAGAACTGTCGAGCGTAGCGCCGGAACCAAACCAAACAGTAAGCATGTTCCGATCGCGAGGCTGGCCGTGAAGGCCAAAACGCGCCAATCCCACGAAAGCGAAAGAAACGTAGGAGTATCCGGCGTTTCGAGCAGCGCGATCAATCCGCGGCTTAAAGCGTAAGCAACAAAAACGCCCAGCACGGCTCCGCTTACTGCCAGAATCAGGCTTTCGGCTAACAACTGCCGCACCACTCTCCACCGCGAAGCGCCTATGGCCAGTCGTACCGCAATTTCCGGCTCCCGCACTGTCGCGCGCGCAAGCAGCAGATTGGCCAGATTTGCACATGCAATAAGCAGCACAAGTCCGGTTATCGACAGTAGCAGGTTCAAAGTGTTTTCGGACCCTTCGCGAATATCGGAAACGCCATTATCGGCCTCTTTCGCATTCAGCCTGTTGGCAAGATACTTCTTCGCCAGACCGGGCTTGTAATCCTCCGGCAAGGTCATTCGCATGAAGGTGGGCGAAATGGCTGATAGGTATGCGCTCGCGCTCTTTACCGTCCACCCCGGTTTCAAGCGTCCCATGATCGAAAGCCACCAGTCAGCCCGGCCCGCTATGCGCCCCTTGTGGTCTTCCGCCATCAGACGATCTGCACAAAGTGGAATCGCCACGTCATAGCGGTGCCCCACCTCGACGCCGAAAAATGATGGCGGCGTCACGCCGATCACCTGAACTGGATAGCCGTTCAGCATCAACCTCCGCCCGAGCACCTGCGGTTCGCCGCCAAATTCCCGGTGCCAGAAGGAATCGCTGATGACCGCTCCTGCGTTGCAAGTACCACTGTCATCCGAAGCGCTGAGTGTACGGCCCAATTCCGCGCCAACGCCCAGCACCGGGAAAAAGCTGCCGCTTACGTACAGCCCTTGCGCAAAGCGCGGCTCACCCCCGCTGGTCAGATCGAACGCTGACGCGCTCCAGGCGATTATGTCTGAAAAAGGCTTTTGTTGTGCGCGCAGCACGTCCCATTGCGTGTACGTGAAATTCGCGCTGCGGGTGGACCACGCTCCAGCGCGTGCGGAATCTTTGTTCCAATCCACAACTACCAGTTGCTCGGGACTCTTCACGGGCAGCAGTTTCAGCCGGATCGCATTCACCAGTTGAAAAATAGCGGCATTCGCGCCAATCCCCAGCGCAAGGGATAGCACCGCAACCGCGGTAAATCCGGGACTCTGCTTTAGTTGCCTGAGTCCATACACCACGTCCGCGCGTAGTTGATCCAGCCATGTAGCGACGTTCATATCTCGAGCTCGTTCCTTTTGTATGGTGTAGTTGCCCAGTTGCCGCCGGGCTGCGATCAGTGCTTCCGGCTCCGGCATTCCCGCCTCGATGAGCCGGTCTACCGTTTCGGCCAGATGGTACGTCAATTCAGCATCCAGCTCCGTGCTGAGTGCATCGTCACGAAATACGTTCCGCCATCGCCGGTACCAGGCCATATTTCAAACCCGCCTTACGAGTAATTCAGCACGCGCATCACGCCCCGCGTCAGGCGCGCCCAATTTTCGTTCTCTTCCGCGAGCTGTTTCTTGCCCTTCGTTGTAATCGAATAGAATTTCGCTTGCCGGCCCTTATTCGTGATCTCCCATTTCGATGAAATCCACTGGTCCTGCTCCATCCGATGCAGCGCTGGGTAAAGCGAGCCTTCTTCCACCTGCAGCAATTCATCCGATACCGAGCGGATGTGTTCGCACAATCCATAGCCGTGCAAAGGGCCGCGCGCGTTCAGGGTCTTCAAGACCAATAACGTAAGAGTTCCTTGCAATTTGTCGTTGGGGCTCTTAGGCATAGGTACCTAGGTGCATATCTAGCTAGGCTAAGATTAGAGCAACTCTTCCCGCCTGTCAAGCGCCGAGCGTACCTGAGCAACCCGCAGCCGAAGAGACGATACGGTTTAATTAGCGAACGGCGCGGGTTGCAGGGGCGGGCCAGTAATTGGAAAATCAGATCGGGATCCATCATCAGAGGGGCGGAAGAGGCGTCCACATTGAAGTCATCGACGGCTATGCCGACCGGTTATGCGCCAGTAACTAGAGGCGATTAACGCAGCGCCGAAACGTAC
>DAISJE010000592.1:0-3008 GCA_036821665.1 Bryobacteraceae bacterium
CTATTGATTATCAGAGCGGAACCGGGGAATCCATTCCGTTTCCCGACAACACATACCCGGTCGTGTACTGTTGCGACGTTCTGGAGCACGTTCGCGATTTGCCAAAGGTGATCGACGAAATTTACCGGGTGACCAAACCCGGCGGCGTATTCTTTTTTGACACGCTAAACCGCACGTTCGTCAGTAAGCTCGTTGCCATTAAGATCTGGCAGGAATGGAAGAGCACTGCCTTCATGCCATCCCGGCTTCACGAATGGAAAATGTTTATCCGGCCGGAAGAGTTGAAAGGATTGCTGACACAGAGCGGATTTGAAGTCAAAGAGTTTCGTGGTACCTCGCCGAACTTGAGCATTCCCAAAATGATCAGTCTGCTTCGGAAAAGAGCCAAAGGCATAATCGGGTATAAGGAGCTTGGCCAGAAGTTCAAGCTTGTAGAAAGTGACGACTCGAAGATTCTCTATATGGGATATGCGGTTAAGCCTTAATGCGGCTCTGACACGCCGGCGTTCAACATTCTCACGACGCAGGGAATTAGACGAAGCTTTCTCGGCGCGATTGCCACCTTCATTGTCACAAACCGCTTGTCGAGCGCCGGCCTGCTGCAATCTGCTGCGCCTGCTCAGCCCGATTTAGGATTGAACAGGTGACGATGGATATACACTGCTATGAGTTACACGGTCTGCGTGTGGCGGAGTTCTCAAAGATAGGAGACGAACTGAGAACCGATAGGCAAGCTATCGAGATCATCTCGCAAGCGTCGGAATGTCAACCCGAACTGATTATCATTCCGGTGGAGCGACTTAGCAACGATTTCTTTCATTTGAAAACCCGAGTCGCCGGCGAATTTTTACAGAAGTTTGTGATGTATCGAAAGCGAGTGGTGATTTTGGGAGACATTTCCGCGCATTTGAATAGCAGTTCGGCCCTCAGAGATTTCGTCTATGAATGCAATGCAGGACGCGACATTTGGTTCATGACAAGCTTAGACGAACTTAACCGGAAGCTAATTGCAGAAGACAAGTGATCCCAAAATACTGCCTGCAAGTGCGCCCCGCGTCTTGGCCTGATCGGCGCTTATGCAGCCGCACATTTCATGAGCGGGCTGGTCTTCGGCGTTCAAGGCCACGATGCCCTCACGTTTTGCCTCGCCCCTGTAGCCCTTCTATTGGCCGCGCCCCTCGCGATCCTATTCCCGGCCTGGCGGGCAGCTTGTACCAATGCCATGATTGTCCTGCGCTATGAGTAAGTCGACGGCAGACCGAATTACCGCGATCCTACTATTGCAAAGGAGGATCGCGGAAATGCAAACTTCCGTCCGAATTCGTCGATGAGATTCACTTGGCACTCATACTCGCCGGGAGCGATTTTGTTCAGCGGAAGCTCGAACCAGACCGGCAACGCCGACTGACGCTGCGCGTCCGGGCGCGAGGCACGAACCGGAGGCGTTTCCAGCACTTTCTTGTTCGCGCCATATACGGTTAAGCTGGCTTCCACCTCGGGGCGTCGGAAATTTTCGGGCAAGCTGTCGGGTACCTTTGGATCGTAGACTTCGACATAAGCGAACATATTCTGGCCGGGGTGAAACACCCGTGTCACGTTCGGCACGGTTTGTTGCCCGTTCTGAATTAACGGATTCTCCGCTAGTAGCTTTTTACTGTTTTTGACGCCGCCCACCTGTGCCGCCAGCGGCTGCCGTTGATTGCTGAGAATGAGCGAACTGGCGCGAAGCGATTTTTCCGCCGCAAGGTTGGGGATCGTAAATGGCGCTTCAAAGGTTCCCATCTTCCCTTCTCCGTTCTCACGTGCCACCAGGCGCAATTTGTACGGGCCGGGCGTAAGCGTCACGCCCGTTGTGTACTGAAGACTCTTTTGGACCACCTGACCCGCAACATCCTGCGTCACCTTCAGCGGAATCGTGTCGCGAACGGACGCGGCCGGCCGTCCTCGCGGGTCTAACACCTCCGCCTCAAAATCCAACTCCGTCGCCTGCTTCGATCCTTTCGCATGGAACGTAAGCGCCGATCCCGGTATTTTGACCGAAATGGGAGCAAAGTATTTATCCTTTTCCAAGCGGAAGTAGTCGACTTCCACCGCAATCGGCAGGTCGGTGACCGGATTCTCCGACAAGAGTGCCTGTGACAGTTGCCCTTCTTTGTCGTCCTCATTCATACGCGCAAAGGTCGTCGGCGCATAGTAGCCCTCGCGATAGTTAAGTCTGGCCTTCAGACTTGCCTGCAACTGCGGCGCTAACCTCACGCGGATGCGCCGGTAGCGCCCGTCTTGCGCTGGATTTGAACTGACATAAGAAAGGATGTAGTAGCTCGAAAAATCCTTCTGTGCCTGCGTGATCCCTTCGGTCAAATCATTCGAATCAAGCAGCGCCTTCCCGCCGGTGTCTAGCGCGAGTGTGGCAAGCGTCTCTTGCTGATTGTTGAAGTTCTCTTTTAGCGAGCGCTGTCCGGCGCCGTTATAGAGGTTATTGCCGGCGGCGCCCGCTTGCGTTGCGTCTCCGCCCGGAACAAGCGCCGAAAGACCGCGCGCGTCAATGGGATAAAACGCCACGTTAGCGCGAACGGCCGCATTCACAGTAGCGCGTAATTGTGATTGATTATCGACGCCGTTCTTTTGGATGCCGCTCGAAATGTAGACGAGCGCTTTCTTCTCCGGATACTGGCCAAGCTGGCGGACAGCATCCTCGAGTGCAGCCAGCTTCAGGTCCGAATTGAAAATGTTGAACTCCGTTTCATCCGCTACGAACTGCCCGCTTTGATCCTGTGCATCCGCCCCTTCGTCTGCGGTGGCTGCGTTTTCGCTCGATTCGCCGATGCGGAACCGGTTGATGGTGCTGATGAGCAGATCACGATCGGAAGTGAAATTCAGCAGAGTGTTCAGCTCGGTCCCAAACGTCATGATCGAGACCGTGTCGCTGGCGGTCATCTGGCGGCTGAGAAACTTGATCGCAGCGTCTTTGGCCCGAATCTGCTCTGCCGGCTGCATGGAGGAGAAAT
>DAISJE010000593.1:0-3002 GCA_036821665.1 Bryobacteraceae bacterium
TGGGAAATGGCTGGTCGGTACTCATTTTGCGAAACGAACCCAATTTTTGCCCGGGGCCGTAACTGAATCGGAAGCCTGCTCATGGAGAGAATTGTCCCAAGTTTTTCGGAACTGATTCATTTCAGCGTGTAGCGCGAGCGCTCACCAGCTGTTATGGGATAAGTTAAATGCTGGCGCAGACCACACGGCAAATGATTCGCGTTTATATAGCTGTTGCAGCATCCTTCTTCCTTTCCGCGACACTCCTGGCAGCCGACAAGGATTTACCGGAGCGGCTGATACCCAAGCGATCAAGTCAGATACACGACGGCTTTGGAATCAACTCGGATCTTCCACGCGATCCTTATATTCCGTGGAACCGGCGCTGGTGGACGCGGATGTTCGATGCGGGTGTTAATTTCATTCGCATTGGTCAGTACGAGAACAGCTCCGATTACACGAGCTGGGACTGGGTGGAACGCAAGCGCGGTGAATATTCCGTTGTTCCGGAACTCGACGATTACGTGAACTCGCTCGTCGAGAATGGAGTACACATCGAGATACAGTTGCTATACGGCAATCCGCTGTATACGGCCCCGGTCGGGCGCGCTCCGGCGATTATATCGCCTGAATCGGGCGGTTTTCACAATCCGGATCGCAGCTTATATTCGGTTTACTGGCCGCCGAAAACAGAGGAACAACTTCAGGCCTTCACGAAGTACGTCGCATGGATGGTGAATCACTTTCGAGGACGTGTCCAGTATTACGAGATCTGGAACGAGCCGAATATAGATTACTGGAATCCCGTTCCGAGTCCGGAAGAATACGGCAAACTGTTCAAGGCCTCGGCGCCCGTGGTGCACGCGACAGACCCACACGCGAAGACCGTTTTTGGCGGCTTGGCAGGCGCCGATCAGAAGTTCGCCAAGCGCGCGCTGGATGCCTGTAATTGCGCGAACGAGATCGACGTGTTTGCGTATCATAATTACCCGAATTACGGTCACAATCTGAATCCTGAAGCGCCCAATGCCGATAGCGACACCAATCCTTCATCCAAGCCTTTGCGCGATATGGTTCGAAGCTACCCCGGGATTCGGAAAGAGTTGGTTTTCTGGGATGACGAGTTTAACGACGGGCTTCCAACCTGGTCGGGATCGGATGAAAGCGTTCAGACGAAGTACATTCCCAGAGGAATGCTGACGGACCGGGCAAGCGATGTTCGAACGTTCGTGTGGTTGATTGTCGGGGCGACTGACGGGAACGAGTTGGACGATTTCGGGATGCTGCATGGGTTGCGATTGAAACCGGACGATTTCAAGCCTCGCCCTGTGTTCTACGCGCTGCAAAACACCAACACGCTGTTTTCCGATACGCAGCCAGACCCGTCGGTCAGGGTTGAAGCCAAGCCGGGGACAACTGTTCCGAAGCCACCCGTCACACATGCATTTCGATCGGCAGACGGGAAGGTGATTGTTGCATACTGGCTCCCCGTGTTGAGCAAGCCTGGAGTCGATTACTCAAGCGGGAGGGTGACGCTCCAGATAGCGAACTCCGGGATAAAAAATCCCATTCTGGTCGATGTGACCTCCGGCAAAATGACCGCCCTTTCGTGGAAAAGCGGGGCCGAAGGAATTCTGGAGGACCTACCGCTTCGTGATAGCGTCATGGCCATCGCGGATCGAAGCTACTTCGATTGGCCAGAATTGCCGGAAGCACCGAGTGAACTGAATGCAAAACGAAGTGCTGGCGGCGTTGACCTCACTTGGAACGTACACGAAGGCAATCCTACATTCATTTCGGTTGAACGGCGAGACGGGCGCGGCGCGGCGTGGCGTGCCGTCTCCAGGCTCTCCGGTAATGCCAATTCGTTTTCGGACAATACCGACGCCAGGCATGGCGAGCCGGTATCATACCGCGTGCGGGCCGGGAGCAACGCGGGGGCATCGGCCTACTCCAATGTCGTCACAGTAACTCAATAAGTAAATGCCAGAGATAAACGTCCGAGAAGCAACCGGCACGAGATTGAGGCGATCCCTAACCGTTTGGGACCTTGTCTTTTATGGATTAATTGTCATTCAACCGACGGCGCCGATGCCGATATATGGCGTTGTATCTAAAGTCGCGCGCGGTCATGTTGTCACGACGATTCTGATTGCGATGGTTGCGATGCTATTGACGGCGGTGAGTTACGGGCGCATGGCGCGAGTTTATCCCAGCGCGGGCTCCGCGTACGCCTATGTGCGCGCAGAATTCGGCAGCTTTGCCGGCTATTTAACGGGCTGGGGAATCGTTTTGGATTATCTTTTAAACCCCCTGATCTGCACCATCTGGTGCAGCAAAGCGGCGGCGAACATCCTGCCTATCCCCTATATCGCCTGGGTTTTTTTCTTTGCGCTACTTTTTACATCGCTCAATCTGCGGGGAATTGAGACATCCGCGAAAATTAATCGGTGGCTGGCGATCGCAATGTCGGCCGTGGTGGTCTACATGCTCATCTGCATGGGCCGTTATCTGGCAGGCGTCGGCCCGAGCGGTCCCGATTTCTTTACAAAGCCTTTCTATAACCCCGCAACCTTCTCGCTTTCAACGGTCTTCACCGGAACATCCATCGCGGCACTCACGTACATTGGGTTCGACAGTATTTCCACGTTGTCTGAGGAAGTCGAAAACCCGCAGAGAAATATTTTGCGGGCGACGGTGCTGACGTGCCTCGCAACCGGATTATTTTCCGCTATCGAAGTTTATGCCGGTCAACTCGTATGGCCGGATTTCACTCACTACCCGGATCTCGATACAGCCTACAGTTTCGTGGCAGGGCGGGCCGGCGGACAGTTTCTCTTTCATTTGGTAAACGGGACCCTGCTGGTAGCGACGATCGGCTCCGGTATGGGATCGCAGTTAGGTGCAGCGCGTCTGTTATACGGAATGGGCCGCGATAATGCCCTGCCGTCTCGTTTTTTCGGCCATTTGGATAGTAGAACTAAGATTCCAAGTTATAACGTCATGTTCAGCGGAGCTATCGC
>DAISJE010000594.1:0-2968 GCA_036821665.1 Bryobacteraceae bacterium
CATCAATCCGAACGTTCGTGTTGACAAGTTCGATACGGGCTTGTCGAGCGAGAACGCGCTCGAGATCCTCAAGGACTACGACGTTGTCGTGGACGGCACAGACAACTTTCCGACCCGCTATCTAGTAAACGATGCCTGCGTACTGTTGAAGAAGCCAAACGTCTACGGCTCGATCTTTCGCTTTGAAGGGCAGGCAACCGTCTTCGCGTATGAAGACGGACCCTGCTATCGCTGTTTGTACCCCGAGCCGCCGCCTCCCGGGCTCGTACCAAGCTGCGCCGAGGGCGGCGTATTGGGCATCCTGCCCGGCATCATCGGCCTCATTCAAGCTACTGAAACGGTCAAGCTCATCCTCGGCGCTGGCGAACCGCTCAAAGGACGTTTACTGCTCTACGATGCTTTGGGAATGCGTTTCCGCGAGCTGAAGCTGCGCCGTGATCGCAATTGCCCGGTGTGCGGCGATCATCCCACCGTGACGAAGCTGATCGATTACCTGGAATTCTGCGGTGTTCACCCTTCGCCCCCTCCGGCCGCCCAGAAAGAAGGCGTTATCGACGTGCAGGAAGTGAAACGAAAGCAGGACCGCGGCGATAATTTCGTGCTAATCGACGTTCGCGAGCCGCATGAATTCCGGATTGCTCGCATTCCCGGATCGAAGCTCATTCCATTAGGTGAGCTGCCGAAGCGGCTAAGCGAGCTCGACCCGGACGCCGATATTGTTGCGCACTGCAAGAGCGGAGCGCGCAGCCAGAAGGCTGTTGATCTTCTGAAGCAGAACGGCTTCAAGCATGTGCGCAACATGACCGGGGGCATTCTCGCCTGGAGCGACAAGGTCGACCCCAGCGTGCCTAAATACTAAATGCGTCGTTACGCCGTCGCTTTTTCCGGCGTCGGCTCCCAGAACTTCATCTCGTCTGCGGACGGCCCGTACATGCCCGGTATCTCGACATTATTCAGACGCAGATAAACACCTAACTGGGCGCGATGATGAATGATGTGGTTCAACATCGTCGTTCGTAGTATGCGCGCTCGTGGCGCCGAAAAAACAGGATTGCCTCCGAACTTAAACGTCCAGGTTTTCTGTAGGTCCTCGTCGCTCGCGGCCGCAATCCGTTTACGCGCCTCAGCCACGCTCTTATCGAACATTTCCAGCAGCTCTTTTCTAGATTTGGCAATAACCGGCTTGAATTCGCCGGGCTGCATATCAAGCACTTCTTTGTCGATGACGTTTACGGTCCAACCCGGAAGCTCCGCCACATGGCTAGCCAGTCGTCCTAGTGACATCGACTTTTCGTGCGGTGCGTAGTCGAGCTTATCTTCCGGAACTCGCTCCAGCATCTTCCGTGTGTTCTGCATTTCCTCATCGAATTCCGGCACAAACGCCTTATCGAAACTCATTTGTTCTTCTCCGGCCGCAGGAGCGGCACGGAGGCAGAATATCACTCCTCTAAAGCGAATACAAGGCGAAAGTTCCTGCCCGAATGGACGACCGGGATATACTTTTGTCTGCCAAGGAGGAACACCGTTTGAAGCGCGCTCTTTGCATCCTGGCATCGACCTTTTTGTTTTTGGCCGTTTCCGGTCCAAATGATCGGCAGGTCACCGATCCGAAGTCCATCACCTCCGTTTCCAATCCGGGTGCTGGCGCGGTTTCTATTGACGATCTCTTCTTCACGCGCAACGTCGGGAGCCCGTCCTGGTCTCCGGACGGACGTGAGATTGTCTTCACGACCAACCTGACCGGACGCAACAATCTTTGGAAAGTCGCCTCGAGCGGCGGCTGGCCGATTCAGCTCTCGCAATCGGACGACCGGCAGAGTGGCGCAGTCTGGTCTCCCGATGGCAAATGGATCATTTATCAGCAGGACCGCGGCGGTGGAGAAATCTATGACATCTTCGCGATTCCAAGTGGAGGTGGTGAAGCGGTCAATTTGACGCATACGGACGACATTTCGGAAACCGGGCCCGAGTTCTCGCCCAATGGACAAACATTGGCAATTGGATACAAACCCAAGAAATCTCCCACACCGGATATCGCCGTTCTGGACTGGCAAACGCACAAGGTTCGCAATTTGACGAATGAGCAGGCGAAGGATCATGTGTGGGGATTCGTAGCCTGGAGTCCGGATGGCGAGAGCATCTATGCGAATCGCGTCTACATAGGCGGAACCGATGGGGACGTTTACCGAATTGACGCGAAGTCGGGCGACAAGGAGAATCTCACGCCGCATCAAGGCAAGATTCTTTACGCAGCATCATCGCTATCGAGTGATGGCCGCACTCTGCTCGTCAGTTCCAACAAAACCGGATTCAACAACGTTTCCCTGCTGGACATTGCCGGCAAAAAGCTCACGTCCGTTACCGACACGCAGTGGGATGCCGACAC
Organism: Bryobacteraceae bacterium; assembly: GCA_036821665.1. Taxonomy (GTDB): domain Bacteria; phylum Acidobacteriota; class Terriglobia; order Bryobacterales; family Bryobacteraceae; genus Bog-105. The sequence continues at coordinate 2,387 of DAISJE010000594.1, forward strand.
GGGAGACTTTGCTCCTCGCGGAAATTCATTCACGTATCTGATTAACCAGGATGGGCGAACTCAAATCTATCTGGCGGATCGCAAATCCGGCAGCAAGGAACAGCTTTCGTTTCCGGAAGGACTGACCTATTTCAGCGGAAACCCATCTCCGTTTTCACCTGACGGTAGCCGCTTGTTGATCGGTCATCAAAGCTCGCAGCGGCCATCCGATTTGTGGGTTTACGACTTACAATCGCGGAAACCCACTCAACTTACTTTCTCGGCCATTGCCGATCTGAATCCGTCCAAATTGCCGGAAGCCCAGCTTGTTCATTACAAGAGCTTCGATGGCAAGATGATTAGCGCTTTCGTTTGGATGCCATTCAACCTGCCGCGCGACGGAACGGCGCCGGGGGTGGTGCTTCCGCACGGAGGTCCCACCGGACAGACCGTGGACTATTTCAATCGCGACGCCGCGGCACTGGCTTCGCGCGGCTACGTATGTATCGCTCCCAACGTGCGTGGCTCAACCGGCTACGGTATTGCATTTCAGGAAGCGAACAAGAAAGACCTCGGCGGCGGCGACTTGCAAGATGAAGTATA
>DAISJE010000595.1:0-2962 GCA_036821665.1 Bryobacteraceae bacterium
GAGAAAGCCCCTCTGGTCCGAACGTACCTGAGGTTCGCAATTTGCCCGCATAGGACTGATCCGCGACATACGTTATCTGACCTGTTGCGGTAAATCGAAGCTTTGCGCCGCCGCGAACGTCAATGTTTGTATCGACCCATTTGGTTTTTGCCGATACATCAATGGTGTAGGACTTTGAATCGGGCGTCGAAGGCTGAGTTTGTGGGTAAGCGGTTGAAGCAGTGATCGCGGTCTGGAGGAGCGCCAACCCTAGAAGGCTTAGCAAACCCAGTGGACTCATGTGCCCCTCCATTCTTTTAGCGTAAGAGTGTACTCCTGATGTTTGCTATGACGCGAGGGAGTTAAGTGTACTCACTTGACATATTCAGTGTAAGATGTGCGGCTTATGAGAATTCTGAAGAGTCTCACACTGTGTGCCGCCCTTCTTGTAATCCCGATCTCCGCGACTTCGCAGGAAGTTCAGCGGCTCGATGCGACAGCCGATCAGCTCATCCCTGCGAATGCGACGCTAGAGAAAGTCGCGAGTGGATTCGACAAGTGGACTGAAGGACCCGCCTGGACGCGAGCCGGCAGCCTTCTGTTCGCGGTCATTCCGGACAACGAAATTGTGCAATGGTCGCCGGGCAAAGAGGCGCAGGTTTTCATGAAGCCAAGCGGTTACACAGGCTCGGCGAACTATGGCGGCCCGGAGCCTGGATCGAACGGTATGACCCTCGATGCTGACGGCCGTGTTACCGTCGCTGGTCACGCGCGCCGGAACGTGTGGCGCCTGGAGACACTCGATCCAAAAGGGACGATCACCGTACTTGCGGATTCCTATCAGGGCAAAAAACTGAACAGTCCGAATGATCTGGTTTATCGGTCCGACGGCTCGTTGTATTTCACCGATCCTCCGTATGGCCTGCCCACGCAGCAGGACAACGATCCTATTAAAGAGCTGCAATTCAACGGTGTTTACCGAATCCCTAATGCGCGTAGGCAGAAGCCCGGTTCGCAACCAGAGCGCGACAAGCTGCAACTCATCATTAAAGATTTGCCGCGGCCAAATGGAATCGCATTCTCTCCGGATGGGAAGACGCTCTACGTAGCGGATTCAGGCAAAAAAGTTTGGATGAGTTATCCAGTGCATTCTGACGGTTCGGTTGGGGACGGCAAGGTGCTGCTCGATGCGTCGGGTCAGAAAGATCCCGGTGGGCCGGACGGAATTCGCGTCGATAAGAAAGGCAACATCTACGGCGCAGGTCCGGGCGGCGTCTGGATTATTTCACCCGCGGGCAAGCACCTCGCGACGATTAAAGTTCCCGAGGTCGTGGGCAATGTCGCCTGGGGCGATGCGGATGGAAAGGCTCTGTACATTACAGCCAGCACCAGCCTCTACAGGATCAAGCTATCTGTCGCAGGCGTGCGGAACTAGCTCCATCAAGCAGCTTCGATTCCCGCGGCATTGCGCCCGCGAGTAGAAGAACCGCACCACAATACATCAAGGTATCGCCCAGGTAGTTGAAACCCTCAATGCTCGCGCGTTGCACCACTGCTATCGGCACGTAGACGAGGAACTCGACGAAAAGCACCGTCAATCCCAGCCATGCCGCTGCGGCACGGGTCTTCTTTCCCACCAGCAACAGGATGCCGGCGAATGCGTAAACCACGGCCGCCAGGTAAGTCCAAATTACGTGTCCGAACACATAGGTGGGAGTCAGCGGTTCCAGCGGAACGCCCGGAACGTGATCTCCGTGCATGAACTGCTCGAAACTGTAAACCAGCACCGGAACGGCAATGAAGTATCGCGCAATCGTTTGAAACACGTCTCTGCTCCGCTCATGTCGGTCTTCGGTACCGTCAGCGCCGAGGCTAGCCGCCAGGGCCAATGCGCCGCCGCTGAAGGACAGCTCCCGCAACGCCAACGTGAAGGCAAAGCGATTTCCCGGATGGCGTATCCAACCTGGGGCGTCCATGAGGATAACGAAAAAGAAAAAAGTCAGCGCAACCAGACTCGCCGCAACCCGCCCTTGAATCCTGGTTACCAGGCTCAATGCCGCCGCGATAAAGCAAGCGCCCACGAAGTACGCCCAAAACAAATGCCAGGGAATCCACTTCGGTACGAGCGACGCAATCCCTGACGTTAGTGTGAAGTGCTCGGTGCCGAAGGCCGCGAGCGGAGCTGCGTAGAAGACTGGCCCAAGGAGAATCAGCTTGTCCAATCCCCTGGCTCTTTGCCAATCACCACGAGCAAAAATGGTGACCAGGCCGATGGCAAAAATCGTCACGAAGGAAAAGTACGACCAAATCACTTCACCCGGGATTGCGATCGCCAGGACCAGTGACAAATTCACTAAACTGTTGCTCACGACGATAGGCGGAGCATCCTCGCTGACCGCCAGTATAGACCTGAGGTTGCAAGTTGCAGCAGAGGAGGCATCTAATTAGCAATAGTTACGGGCCGAGGAAAACTTATGACCCACTTCTTGAGAATGGTTGGTTGGGTTTTTCTGTCGCTTGCTCTGGGTGCGGTTCCACAAACCGCGCTAGGGCAACGCGTAAGACATTTTGGAGGAGGAGGGTTCCACTCCGGCGGGTTTGGGGGCGTTCACGGTGGAAATTTCGGCGGCTTCCATGGCAGTGGCTTTGGAAGTTTCCGAGGCGGCGCTTTCGGCGGGTTCCACAATGGCTTTAATGGAGGCTTCGGTGGTTTTCACGGGTTTCACAACGGCTTTGGGTGGCACGGGTGGGGGTACCCTGGCTGGGGTTGGGGGCTAAATATTGCCTTCGGCTTTGGGCCGTATTGGGGATATCCATATTGGTATGGATACGGACCGAACGCGTACGTCTATCCCTATCCATATGGACCGTACTACTACGGTGATCCTTACGGTGATGGTAACGATAATGGCTACTACCGGCGCGATTACAACCGTGGTTGCCGTTGCGATTCGGACGACTACCGGCACGACGACAATAGCTC
>DAISJE010000596.1:0-2957 GCA_036821665.1 Bryobacteraceae bacterium
CTCGCCACCCGTCCCGCTCCCAACTGCAGCGAGAACACCGCCAGAGCATCCACGATCACGATAATTAATCCTCTCTCGATGCCGTAGTGCGCCGAGAGCTTGCCGGTCAGCCACGGCAGAGTCATCCCACCGGCTAATGCAATGCCGATCATGACGCCGAAAACTGTTCCGGCGTGGCTTACGTAGGCAGCGCCGGCGATTCCGAGGACCGTCGGAAAGATAGTGGCGATGGTGAATCCAAGCAGTACAACGGCAACTGCTGCCAAGGGCAAGGATCGCGCAGCCAGCAACAGAATCATGCTGCCTGCTACTCCCAGCGCGCTGCCGAGAATGAGCTTGCTGCCGCCGCTGCGAAGCACAGTCCGGCTTAGTACAACACGGCCTAGCATGAGCGCTGCCCAATACGCCGCGAGCAGATACGAAGCCGTCGAAACATTGGCTCCCAAATGACGCGTTAGATAGAGACTGATGTACCCGCCCAGTATGAACTCATTGCCCGACTCGAAGAACAACAAGAATGAAAAGAACAGAACCAGCGGTTGGCGTAGAAACAGCAGGATTCTTGCGAATGGCACTCCGCCGCTCTGGCGCGCGGGAGGAAAAGCAAATGGAGTACTCAATATCGTGGTTATGACGCTTACTCCAGCGGCTATGTAGAGAATTCCGGCCAAGTTAAGCGCTCGCACCAAGAAGCCGATCGTAAACGGCACAAAAAGCGCCCCGAACCCGAAGAAAACACCGAGCAAGTTTAAAGCAACACTCTTTCGATGCTCGCCTTCATGCAGATCCGCGACGAGCGTGTTCGTGGTTTGATTTAAAGCGCCGCCACCGATGCCGAGAAGGATTACGCCCGCAACGAGCCCGCTAAAGTCGTCGACATTTGCGATGAGAACCACCGCTCCCGAGACAAGCAATGGTGCAACCGCGAGCGGCCACTTGTGTCCGAAGCGGTCCAGATACGGACCAAGCGCCACGGTTGTGACGAGCATGGCGCCATTCATCGCCAGGAATAGATTCCCGGCCTGTCCTAGGTCAAAATGCAGTCGATTAGAGAGCGACGGCAGAATAGCGCCCAGAAGCGCCATGACGATGCCGAAACCGAACATTCCGGCAAATGCAGAAGCGCTCAGCCAGCCAACACGAACGAGTGGTTTGACCTGGGGCGGCGTCACCGGTGATTGCGCGAGTACCAGGATTCGGTGAAGGTTTCAAACACGCGCTGATTGTGGTTTTTCTCGATGCCCGGCACATTGGGCGAAACGAATGTCGGCGGCACCTTCCCTTTGGCAGCGAGACGAGCGCCCGCTTCCGCGACTAATGACATTGCAATGAAGACAGCCGCCATGGTGGACCCGGCGGCCACCTTTTCCGGCTGTCCTACGTCGACCTGAGAATCTTCAGGTTCGACACAGTTATCGAGTGCGATATCGGCCATATCAGGCAGCTTTTTGCCGCTCGAATGCTTCGCTTTGGCCACTTTTGCATTTTTAAGCGAAGAAACTGTAATAACGCTAGCTCCACGGTCTTTTGCGTAGCGCGCAGCTTCGATAGGAGCAGCATTTAGGCCGCCGTGCGAGAACACGATCATCACGTCGCCGGGTTCAAACGGATAGCTCTGTAGAAAATTCTCAATATAACCTTCCCGCTGTTCCAGCCATAGCAGCTCTCTAGCGCCGCCAGGACCAATTACGTTCGACCACATCAGACGCGGATCGTACAGGGGGAAAAAGCCGACGAAGCTTCCGTATCGTGGAAAAACATCCATGACCGGAATAACGGAATGGCCGCTTCCAAACAGGTACACGCGTTTCCCTGCCGCGATGGCAGACGCAATCACTTGGCCCGCGCTCTCGATTTGTGCTTTCTGCGTCGAATGAATGCTTTCGAGCAGAGTGGAAATTTTTTCGTAATAAGTTTTGGCCGACATATAGATGTACTTTTCGTTTAAACCTTGAAATGATCCAGCGCCAGGCGCGCAGCGCCGAATAGCCCCGCATCTTCGCCGAGTTCAGTAAGCTCGATTCGTACCTGACGTGCTGCAATAGGTTGCGCCCAAGCGGGCATCCGGTTCTTAATGGTGTCAATAAAAAGGTCGCCAGCCTGCATGAGGCCGCCCCCCAGGACAATCATTTCCGGGTTCAAAATGCTGACGATATTCGCAACGCCCCTCGCCAGGTATTCGGCTATTTCGGCGATTGCCTTTTGAGCCCTCTGGTCGCCCGTTCGCGCTGCCGCGACAACTTCTTCGGCTGATTTCGCGTTTCCCCGGCGCGCGAGCGCCGGACCTGCGGCTTCTGCTTCCCAGCACCCGACCATCTTATGAATGTCTTGCTGTTGATAATCGAATGCAAACCAGCCCACGGCACCTGCAATGTCTCCCGATCCGCGCAGCAGGCGTCCGTCAGCCAAAATACCCGCGCCGATTCCGGTTCCGACGGATAGAAAAACGACATCTTTCAATCCGCGAGCAGCGCCCATCCAGTGTTCGCCGAGCACATATCCAGCCCGATCGCTATCAATGATCACTGGGATCTTCACTACCTTCTCCAGCTCTGACCGCAGCGCGATTTGCTCGTCGCCCCATAGATTCGGCGCCCAAGCCTTTCCCGATCCGGCGAAGTAAATTCCCGGTACGATGAGCCCGACTGCAGTGGCTTCTCCCATCTCGCGAATAGATTGCGCGATCTGCTCTACGCAAGCAGAGGCTGAGCGACTTTCAAGTAAGATCTTGCGACGGGCGGAAATTCTGCCCTCCGCATCCACTCTTGCAACCGAAAGCTTCGTGCCGCCGAGATCGATGGCAATCACCGCCTGTGTATTGATCATCGCGGCGGTTCGCCTTGAAGGCTTACCGCCCAGGTTTCGCCAGCCGCCATTCTCTTACGAAGGAGCGCATGCCCGTTTTTCATTTGGAACGGAACAGCGCTATCATCTACGAGGCTCCGAGCGTTCCGCAA
>DAISJE010000597.1:0-2927 GCA_036821665.1 Bryobacteraceae bacterium
TGCGCCGCAGCGGCCGTTGAACGCGATCTGGATTATAGAGCTACTGAACCGCCGCCTGTCCTCGCGCGCAGAGACGGCCTCCGCTCACCGGATCTAACGGATTGCCTTCGATCTTCTTGATGGCGGCGATACGTTCACGGAACTTTTGTCCATTGCGCTCGACGATGCGCTCGCCTTGCATGACGCGCACGATGGTTCCGCAAGCGGCCGGGCACTCGCCGCAGACGGCCGGGTGCCATTGCTCATAACCGGGGACAATCTCGTGATCGGAGACGAGCATGGGAATGAGCATGTCGCTCTTATTGCCGCCGCAGGAACCGGCGGCGATGCCGGCAGAAACCGTCGATAGAATTTTAAAGAAATTACGGCGTTCCATAGGAGGGTTAGGAAGTCGCGCTCCGCATCAGTAATGACAGGTTGCGCAATCCTGTGAGGCATTCCTCTCGCGATGGCAACTGACACATGTGCCCATCGTAAAGTTGACCGCGCGCGGAGCCACGGTGACTTTCGTCATATCGCCATGACAGGTCGCGCATGAGATGTTGGCCCGATAGTGCGGCGCATGGCGAAACCGGACATGCGCATCGGTCGAAAAGCCGTATACGCGCTGCCAGGGGATCTCCTCCTTTTTGTTGGCGTATTCAATTACCTTTTTTACTTCTGGTTTTTCTCTCGCCAGTTTGGCATGACAGAGCATGCATTTTGTGACGGAGGGAATGCCGGCATCCGCGCGAACGTCAGCTCCGGTATGGCAGTCAATGCAGGCCAGACCCAGCTTCATGTGTGTATTGTGCGGAAATTGAACCGGCTGGTCTGTCGCGCCAATAGCAGCAGAGGAAAACCCGGCCAAGCAGATACCAATTGCCGACAAAAGCTTTAAGCAGGCGAAAGCGCCTGCTCCACGGCGATGCGTCAAGAACGTGCTACTCCCTTTTCGGTTTGAACCGCACCCGGCATAAGGGATAGCTTATCTCAGCAGTTTTTATTCAACCGAGGCGGTCACCGGTTCAGCGTGTTCTGTGCTTTCGGGCATGCCGCTGGTCTTCACAAAGCTCCGAAGTACTTCCGCTACGCTCCATGCCTGGGCGCAACAGCCGCGAGGCGTGTAGGGCGTCTCCGCATCGAAAATCTCACTGATTTGCCCCACACAGGCCTCACAAAGCTGCTTTTTGAAGCCCTCCAGAAATCCGCGGGCCGTAGCGAAGTCGCCAGGATGCACTTTGAGCCACGCATCGACAAACGGGCCGATAAGCCAGGCCCAAACCGTACCTTGATGATAGGCGGCATCGCGTGCCCGAAGATCGCCGTCATATCGGGCTTTGAAATCGCGCTCGCCCGGAGCGAGCGATCGCAAACCGACCGGCGTCAGTAATTTATCCTGCACGATCTTCAGGACACTCTTCCAACGAGCCTTGTCGAGTATGGGATATTCCAGTGAGATCGCGAAAATCTGATTCGGCCGGAGAGACGCATCCGATCCACCGTGCTCTCCATCCACAACGTCGTAAAGATAACCGCCTTTCGCATACCAGAACCGTTCATTGAAAGACTTCTTCGCTTTGGCTGCATGCGCAGCAATACCTCTGGCTTCCTCATTGCGGTCCACCTGCCGGAGCCATCCCTCGAGCAAGCGCAGAGCGTTGTACCAAAGCGCATTTATTTCGACCGCTTTGCCGCGCCGAGGCGTCACCACCCAGTCGTCGACTTTGGCATCCATCCAGGTAAGCTGATACCCCGCTTCGCCCTGCGAGAGCAGTCCGTCTTTGGAATCCACGTGAATGTTGAAACGCGTCCCGCGCAGATGATTACCGACGATGTCCAGCAGCTTGGGACACAACTGTTTCATTAGATGCTGGTCATTCGTATAGGCCATATAGCGGCTTAGGGCGTGGAAGAACCACAGCGTGGCGTCGGCGGTGTTGTAGAGCCCGCTCTTCTTGCCTTCCGGAAACATGTTGGGAATAAGGCCATCGCGAATGTAGTGGGCAAAGGTTCGCAGGATGTAACTGGCTTCTACCTGACGGCCCGTGGTGAGCGTGAGGCCTTCCAGGCTGATCATCGTGTCGCGGCCCCAGTCCGTGAACCAGTGATATCCCGCGATGACGCTACGGATTTCGTCTCCCTCCGCACGGGCCCGCGCGGTATCCTGCTGCCGTCCCACCGGAACAAAGATGAATTGGTCCGCTCCCCAGACCAGTTCCCGGCAGGCATTATCGCAGGTTGCGGGATGCGCTTCCGTCAGCAAGCGCCGCTTCCGGTCGTGTTCTGCGTCCCAAGCCTGGCGCGGATCGAGAGCGGACATAATGTCCCAGCTTTCCGTCGATGCGATTAAGGCAGCGTCGTGGCCTGCACTTACTTCAATCGTGAAATATCCGGGACTCCAAAGATCGCCGCACCACGTATAGCCTCGTTTCTGTTCGAGCCGGTAAATGATGTTACGGATTTTCCGCGCATCGATCGCAACCGCTCCTTCCTTTCCCAGGAGCATCAGCCGCAGCGGCGGAAAGCTGCTCGATGGCTGCAGTTCGTAATGATGATCCTGCACGGCAAAAGTGTAGGGTTCAAGCTTGGTATTCACGGGTGCTTCGTGTTCGCGCATGTTGATGGCAGGCCGCAGCCGAAGCTTGATCGCCTTGCCATACGTCAGGCGGTAATCGAGATAAACCGTATTTTGGCGGTGAGGCAAATAGACACGTTTTTCGAGCGTCACACCTCCGACTTCATAGGTCCAAACCGGAAGACCGGCATCAAGCGAAAAATTTGTAAGATAAGGCGATCCGCCGCTGTAGTCGCCGTTTTCTCTGAGAAGCCCGTTCAGCGGGAGAATTTGGCCGTCGTTCAGAACGACCGCCTCCAAAATATCGTTCAGCATCATCGTGCGGCCGAAGGGCCCTCGGAGCGCAGAGATTAAATAGCCATGAAATACG
>DAISJE010000598.1:0-2923 GCA_036821665.1 Bryobacteraceae bacterium
GGGCTAGCGCCAGCCGTACCGGCAGACCGTTGCCATCGACCACCGCATGCTAGTCAAGCCGCCGCGGGACCTTCCCATCGATTGGCGCTGATTTCTTTGTGATGCAGGCGTCATGCTGATGTATGCGGAACCCATATGCTGGGAATACCGGCCGAGCATGGCGATCCGTTCCGCTCCTGGATCACCATGGCGTTGCAGGAGGGCATCACCAACCAGGCAAGCCTAGGGCTGGGACATACATTCGAATCCTCGAACTTGACCCCCTAGTTAAGTCGCCGCATGGCCCATCGCGACATTTTACGCTGCCGCAGACTCGGTCGCTCTAGGAGCTTTTTGCATCACGACCGAAGGGTTATGGGTACACGGCCTAGTCCGAATGAGGAGGAGCGATATAGCTTCGGTCTAGGACTGTCGGTCTTGTGCACCATCGAACAGCACAGTGATGCCGGTAATGCGGATTCCTACTTCAACAACCGTCCCGGTCTTGTGAGCGAGATCTGGAAATGAATTCCCAAGCTTGCTCATAGCGGGAGCCAACAATAAACCTGTCGGGCATCTGAGTAATCATCGCTCGATGCGAACTATTGCGAACCGACGAGAGGCTTCTCTGAGCTCGTCTTACCCTTTGCGCTTCCGGTCGAGGACAGAGCCAGGAAGAATTCCCGTGCCTTTAGAGGTACGAATGACCCTTCCACCTCGAGCTTGGCACCACTTGCAGAGGCGTCGAGCAGAATGCAGCTTCGCCGCCACGTCCCATCGATACCGATGATTCTGACCGCATGCCTGTGGTCAAACCGAACGCGTTCGCCTTTCGATTGTTTCCCATCATCTGCAATCCCCATTCAAAAATCATTTCTCAAAAATAGGTGCGATACCTCCCTGCGCGTGGCCGCAATAAGCAAATCGATCCTCTCCGACTGAGCCAGCAAAGTCGTTCTGGGTTGTCTCGTTCAGTTTGACTGTGGCCAAGGCGCACGTAAGACTCGCCCGGAAAATGCAAGAGGCATTTTCGCGTTGTATCCCCCGGCATAGGCTTCCGAAGATTCGCCGCGCGTAGGTTCTTGCGCATTAAGCTTCATGATTGCTGGACGCGAAGAGTAATTCGCGTTGCCAGAGATTTGAGCATCCCCGCACATGAAGACGGACGGCGCGCCAGAAGGCGGGCGCATCGAATATGTCTCGATCCGAATTTCACGTCATGTTTCTTCGTCAAGAATTTTACGTACTTTCTCCGCCAGACCGCGAAAGGTGAATGGTTTGCTCAACAAGTTGATCCCCGCATCAAGCCGACCGTTGTGGACTATCGCGTTGCGTGTGTAGCCGGTTGTGAACAGGACTTTGATGGTTGGGTGCAAACGCCTAGCAAGATCGGCGATATTTTTCCCGGTAAGGCCATCCGGCAATATAACGTCCGTGAAGAGAAGATCGATTAACCGAGAGGATTCAAGAAAGCCAATGGCCGAGGCTGCATCGGCCGCTTCGAAAACTTGATATCCCAGGTCGCGGAGCACACCGGATGAATACGCGCGCAAATCGTCATGGTCTTCTACAACTAGAATAGCTTCGTTTCCCCTCAACAGCGCTGCGGTCGGGATGCTGTTATTTTCATGCTTATCGGGTTCAGTCTGCGATCGAGGAAGATAGAGTTTGACCGTGGTGCCGTGCCCCGGCTCGCTGTAAATCCGAATGTGGCCACCTGTCTGTCGCACGAACCCGTAAACTTGACTGAGTCCCAAGCCAGTCCCTTTGCCTACCTCCTTAGTCGTAAAAAATGGCTCGAAAACGCGATCGATGGTTGCGCTATCCATTCCCGTTCCGGTGTCCGTAACAGCGACTAAAACGTATTGGCCGGGAGGGACAGGCTCTGGCAGCGCGGCAACATACTCATCATCCAGCCAAGTGTTGCCTGTTTCGATTGTAAGTCGTCCTCCGCCGGGCATCGCATCTCGCGCATTGACCACCAGATTTAGGATGCCGTGTTCCAGCTCGGATGCATCAGCAAAGGCGCTCCACAAACCTGCATTGCCCACTATCTCAAGTCTGATTTGCTCTCCTAAGGTACTCTTGAGCAGTTCGGTCATTCCGCCGAGCAATCGATCTACATTAATGGGCTTCGGATCTAGCGGTTGCCGACGTGAAAACGCTAGCAAGCGGGCGGTGAGTGTCGCCGCGCGCTGAGATGCATGATGCGCCATTGCCTGCGCTCGCATGATGCGTCCAAACTGTGGTGCATCGGCCATGCTCGCGATCTGCCGTCCGATCGTATCAAGACCGCCCATGATTACCGTAAGCAGGTTGTTGAAGTCGTGTGCAACACCGCCGGTAAGCTGACCAATCGCCTCAAGCTTTTGGGCTTGGCGCAGGGCCGCTTCCGCCTCCGTCCGACGCGCGATTTCTTCCGCTACACGCTGTTCCAACGTCGCATTGAGTTGCTGAAGTCTCAGCGAGGTCGCGGAGACGTCCTTACGGGCGCCATCAAGTGCGCGCGCAAGGTGCGTTGCGTGAGCGGCGGCCTCTGTGGCGGAACGTTCCCGTGCCAGTGCTATATGAACGCGTGCTTCGCTTTTCAGTAGCTCGATCAAAATCGGCAGGCCGAACTCGATATCATTCCAGCGAATATCCATGTTTTTGCCGACGAACACCAAGATTGCCGCATTGACCGAACGAGCAACGGCGGGAACGAGCGTGTTGACGTCGGGAAATGCTACTTCTCCGGAGAACTCGCAGCAACTTGACGCGCGCCTTAAAAACGCTCGCCAAGACCTTCCACCGGGCAGCCGCTGGTTAAATCCCAGAGCTGGCGTAAAACTGCCTGTTTCTTCATCTTTCAAGAAAATGAAGAAGGCATCGGCTGCCATTTTCCTGGCTAGCCGCGCTGAAGCTTCCTGCCTTCCACTGGCGCTGGCAAATCCGTCTAAAAGGT
>DAISJE010000599.1:0-2910 GCA_036821665.1 Bryobacteraceae bacterium
TTACAATTTCACGGTAACCGTCTTGATCTCCGAGTACTGCTGCAATCCGTACTCGCCTAACTCGCGGCCGATTCCCGATTGCTTGAATCCGCCGAACGGCGCTCCGGCATCGAAGACGTCATAGCAGTTCACCCACACGGTACCGGCGCGAACATTATTCGCGATCTGATGGGCTTTGCCGATATCGCGCGTCCAGACAGCCGCGGCCAAACCATAGATGGTCTTGTTCGCGCGTTCTACCAACTCGTCCGTGTCCTTGAATTTCATGATGCTCATCACCGGTCCGAAGATCTCTTCCTGGGCGATCTTCATGTCGTCTTTGACATCCGCGAATACGGTTGGAGCCACGAAATAACCGCGCTCCCCGACCCGCTCGCCGCCGCACATCAGCTTGGCGCCTTCCTGTTTGCCGGACTCGACGTAGCTTAGAACTTTGTTGAACTGATCGTTATCGACTTGTGGACCTTGTTCGGTTTTGCGGTCCAGCGGATCGCCCACGCGTCGTTGTTTGGCGCGGCTGCTGCTGCGCTCCACGAATTCGTCATAAACTTTTTCTTCGACAAACACGCGCGAACCGGCACAGCAGCACTGCCCTTGATTAAAGAAAAGAGCGAAGTGCGATCCTTCGACCGCTTCCTCCATGTCGGCGTCAGCGAATACAATGTTCGGGCTTTTGCCGCCCAATTCCAGAGTGACGCGCTTGAGATTGGTTTCTGCCGCCGCTTTCATAATCAGGTGGCCGACTTCGGTTGATCCGGTAAAGGCGACCTTGTCGACATCCATATGACGTGCGATGGCTCCGCCCGCCGTGGGGCCGTAGCCAGGAAGAATGTTAACGACGCCTTCCGGAAATCCGGCCTCGACGATTAACTCACCAATGCGCAAAGCCGATAACGGAGTTTGTTCCGCTACCTTCAGGACGACAGTGTTGCCGCAAGCGAGTGCCGGCGCCAGTTTCCAGGCTTGCATCAGCAGCGGGAAATTCCACGGAATGATCTGGCCGACAACGCCGACCGGCTCATGCCGCGTATAGCAGAAATAGTCGCCATTGATTGGGATCGTTTTCCCTTGAATCTTGTCCGCCCAACCGGCGTAATAGCGGTAGCAGGCGATAACGAGAGGCAAATCGGCAGTACGCGCCACGTGACGCGGCTTGCCGTTATCCAGCGACTCAAGCGTCGCTAATTCCTCAACGTTCTGCTCGATCAGATCGGCAAGCCGGTTCAGCAGCTTGCCACGGTCGGAAGCTGACATTCTGCGCCAAGGCGCTTTGGAATGAAATGCCTTGCGCGCGGCTTTCACGGCGAGATCTACATCGGCGGCATCGGCCTCGGCGACTTTCGCCAGTACGTCGCCTGTTGCCGGGTTAATGGTCTCGAATGTCTTGCCTGAGACGCTGTCAACCCATTTGTTACCGATCAGGATCTTAGTTTGTTTTATGGGAGCTTGTGTCGTTTGCGGTTCAGTCAGAACAGTGGCCATGGTTCTCCTTTTCTGATCCACACGGATCCGCCCATATGATAGTGCAGAAGTTTTGAGAGCCTGGAAACTGAACCGGCGTAAGTGGGTAGAGCTGAGGTTCGGTTCTATACTTTTTCGACAGGACCGCTTGCGTGCTTCCAAGCCGCGAACCCGCCCTGGAGATGAGAAGCCCCCGAAAGCCCCATTGATTGGGCCGTGTCGGCCGCGAGTGCCGAGCGTCCGCCGCTGGCGCAATAGAAGACGATATTTTTGCCCGAGGAGAACACCGGATTATGATACGGGAGAGTGGGATCGAGCGCGAATTCCAGCATGCCGCGGTTTACGTGAACCGCGCCTGGAATCTTTCCATCGCGCTGCAGTTCCGCGCTGTCTCTCAGATCAACAAAGACCGTATTGGCCTCTCTTTGTAATTGAATCGCGTCCGGGAGTGTAATCGTCTTTACCCGTGCATTGGCTTCCGCTACGAGTTCTTTAGCGCTCTTCATTTTGCCTCCTTGGTGCTGCCGATTATAAGAACGCGTCCGGCAGCGTGTCAATTCCCGTTTTCCGATACTATTCGGCTCTGCCTGTCCGACATTTTTGATAAAATGTCAGACATATGAAGGACTGCCGCATCACTGTCAGACTTGCGCCGGAATTGCGCAGACGGCTGAGAAACGCCGCGCGCCGAAGCGGACAGCGGGAGTCGGATTTAATCCGGGGAGCGGTGGAGCGACAACTTGCCGCCGAGGACGAAGCGCTCACGGCATACGACCATGCGCGGAATGCAGGGCTGATTGGGGCCGCGCGGGGAGCGGTGCGAGATCTGAGCACGAATCGAACGCATTTCGATGGGTTTGGTACTTGAGCGCGCGCGTATTAATCGACACGGGTCCGATTGTGGCCATCCTCTCGGATGCCGACCAATATCATGGTGCCTGTGTAGAGCAACTTCGGGGACTGAGAACTCCGCTATTGACCTGTTGGCCGGTCGTCACCGAAGTGAATTGGCTGTTACGCGCATACCCGCAGGCAATTGAAAAGTTTCTTTCCTCGTTTGGCGGCCGTATCTTCCAATTAGCGTTTATGGACGAGTCGGATCTGCCCGGAGTTGCGGCCATCCTCGCCAAATATAAAACTCTCGGAATTCAGCTTGCCGATGCATCGCTTGTGCATCTGGCAAATCGGGAAGGCATTGACACCATATTCACTCTGGACCGGCGGGACTTTGCGGTACTTCGTTCAGCGACCGGAAAGAAGTTTCGGGTGATTCCGTGAGAGGGAGATCGCCGCTATGTCAAATCAGCCAACTACTCTCACCCGTTTCCACTTCTTCCCAACACGAACGATCAGCGTGCCGCGTGCTCCCGTGAGCAGCAACTCTTTCTGAACATTGCCGTTAATCTCGACTGCGCCGGCCTTGATTTTGCGCGTAGCATCCGTCACGCT
>DAISJE010000600.1:0-2891 GCA_036821665.1 Bryobacteraceae bacterium
ATCCATTGTATGCCAGATTTGGCATACAAACCGAGGCGAAAACATGCGGCGTCAGCTGCCCCTCCGTGCGACGGACTCGAACCGAGCCGCTACTTACCAGACGAGAAGAGCTTTCAGCCTGTCACGTCGGAGGTCGCGGGTTCGAGCCCCGTCGTCCCCGCCAAACTACTTTTCAACCTTTAGTCGCACCTAAAATCCAAAGTTTGTCCCCAGAAACGCGCATTAAAGACCACCCGGTAGACTTCTTGGCCCCGACCGATTCATAGAACCGCTGAGCGGCCGTGTTGGTGTCTAGTACGCCCCATTGCATGTATCCCGCACGATTGTCGATCGCGATACGCGCCAACTCGGTCATGAGCGCTTTCGCAACACCCCTCCGGCGGAACCGCGCATCGGTGTATAGATCTTCAAGGTACAGCCCCTTACGGTTTGTCCAGGTGGAATAGAGGAAAAAATAGAGCGCGAGGCCGGCGGGTTCGCCACACCATTCAGCCAGTAAGCAGAAGAATTTGGGCGCTGGACCGAAGCCATCTTCACGAAGATTGTCCGGATCGGCACATAATGCGTTTCCAGCGCCTTGCTCACGAGACGATTCGCTCAACATGGAATAAATCGTTGGGATATCGCCTTCGGCCGCTGCGCGAATCGTAAGCATCGCGAAAAAATCGCTAACTGTGTTGACTTGCGAATTGCCAGGCATCCGAAACAATCCGGTCCAGGTCTGCGCGCACAGGACGCCATCCCAAGGCGGCTTGTAGCCGTTGCGAGTCGGCAACGAGAACCGGTGGATCACCTTCGCGCCGCGGCCCGATGGTGTGCGGAACTTTCTTTCCTGTAACCCGCTCGACCGCAGCCAACACTTCCTTCACCGAATGTCCGGAGCCGGTCCCGACGTTGAATACGTCAGACTGTCCTCCGTTGAGCAGATGCTCGACAGCATGAATGTGCGCTTCGGCCAAGTCGCTGACATGGATGTAATCGCGAATGCACGTGCCATCGGGAGTTGGATAATCGTTACCGAACAGCGTCACTGGCTTGCCGGTTTGAACGGCTCGTAAGATGAGCGGAAGCAGGTGCGTTTCCGGGTCGTGAAGCTCGCCCAAACCAGCCTCGGGCTCTGCACCGCAAGCATTGAAATAACGCAGCCGAATGCTGCGAAACTCACGATAGCGATCCAGCCATTCAAGCATCTTCTCAACCATTACTTTCGACTCGCCATATGGATTAATCGGTGCATAGGGCTCGTCTTCAGTGATCGGCACTTTGCGCGGAATGCCGTAGGCAGCAGCAGTCGATGAAAAAACCAGCCGTTTCACATCGGCCCGTAGCATCGCCTCAAAGAGAGAGAGCGATCCGCTGACGTTGTTGTCGAAATAGAGTTCCGGAAGGCGGGTCGATTCGCCAACCGCTATATATGCAGCAAAATGAATGACCGCTTCGATTTGCTCATCTTTTATTAAGCGTTCGAGCTTAGCGGTATCGCGTGTATCGAGAATACGTAGCTGCCGCTCCGGAACCGTTTCCTTGTGACCACGAGACAAATTGTCTACGACCACAACCGAATGGCCGTGCTTTTCGAGAAAGTAGCGAGTATGCGAGCCGATATAACCAGCTCCGCCGGTGATGAGGATGTTAGCCACGCAATTTCGAGTGTAAGGTACTGAATCCGGCTCATACGATCCTGGAGGTGTATGGCGCTGCTCGAGGTGAAGAACGTCACGAAGGTTTACCGCGCCGGGAATACTTCGGTCGTGGCGCTTCGGGATGTTTCGCTCGAGGTGGATAGAGGCGATTTCGTAGCTGTTATTGGGAAAAGTGGTTGCGGCAAATCGACCCTGTTGAATCTTTGCGGCGCGATGGATTTTCCTTCCTCAGGCAAAGTAATACTCGACGGTCAGACCACCACGCAGTTGAATGATGCGGAGCTGTCTCGTTTACGCCGCGACAAGATCGGGTTCATCTTCCAATCGTTTCAGCTCATGCATACGCTAACCGCGTTGGAGAATGTCGAACTGCCGCTGTTACTGGCGCGCAGACCGGATACCGCAAGGGAAGCAGCCGAACGGCTTCGTTGGGTCGAGATGGAGGATTGTACAGATCGTTACCCGCATCAACTATCGGGAGGCCAGCAGCAGCGGGTCGCCATTGCGCGTGCGCTCGCGTGCGACCCGGCCCTGTTGCTTGCAGACGAGCCAACCGGAAATCTGGATACGGCAACCGGAGAAGTTGTACTCAGCCTGCTTAAACACATCGCACGTGACTTCGACGTGGCGGTCCTCATGGCCACACACAATAGCGAGAGTTCGGCATTTGTGGATCGTACACTGCGGATGCGGGACGGGCGCCTCGAATCCGCTGCTATCGTTTTATGAATGCAAGATGGGTGCTCTTCCTGCGGTTAGTCGTGAGGCCGCTCGTACGTGAACCAGTCCGTACCGCGCTTACGATCTTGGCGGTGGCGCTCGGCGTTGGGGTTGTGATTGCAATCGATCTTGCGGGCCAAGCCGCGGCGGGCAGTTTTCATTCCTCAATCGAATCGCTGACGGGGAACAACGACTTGCTTATCACCGCTCCGGGTGGTCTCGACCAACGCCTTCTTGCAAAATTAGTTACCCTCCCCTACGCATTCCATTTCACACCGCGCATCGAAGATTTCGCCTGGGTTGACGGAAAAGGGGAGGCGCTGCCGTTTATCGGTCTGGATCTAATCGCAGACCGGCCGCAAGGCGGTTCCGACATGAATCAGATGCAAATGATAGATTCCCTCACGACGGACAATCCGATCTGGGTTGGACCGCGGCTAGGGATGCACGCAGGCGATCATGTGCGGCTTCTAATCAACGATGCGACGCATGAATTCACGGTACGGGGCGTCCTGCAGCCTGCGAATG
>DAISJE010000601.1:0-2887 GCA_036821665.1 Bryobacteraceae bacterium
AGAGTCTTCAAAGCAAAGTCAGGAGCCCGCTCTCGAAGAAGCCGGCAAAAAGAAGCCCACGGTCGCAAATGATGTGGGCTACGTTCGCACGTTCTATCCGAGTGGCCTGGACGTGCAGTCTGCAACTCCCTTCGAACTCACGTCCGGCCAGCAGGGGGCGGGGGCGGATATCCGGCTAAAGCGCGCAATGACGTATCGAGTGCAAGGCAAGGTCGCGGCAGATGGTGGGATGCGTGTCGCAACCGTCCTGCTTTCACCTCGCGGCACGCTCGACGCCAACGTACTTGGCGCGAGTACGCACGTGGCAAAGGATGGGACCTTCGAATTGAAAGATGTGCTCCCGGGCAGTTATACGCTTTGGCTCATCGGCACTTATTCACCCGAACAAGTGTCGCCGCGGCATTACGCAGGGTTCCGGCTGTTGGCGCGGCAAGATGTGGATGTGACCGCCAGCAATATCAATGGCATTGTGTTGTCGCTCACGCCGCCGGTAAATTTGACGGGACATATTACCGCGGAAGGGATCGATAAGCAGAGGTTGGCTCAGGTGCGTGTCAATCTCGTGCCGTCCGGCGACGTGATGATGGGCAGTTTCCAAAGCGCAGCGGTAGACCAGGATGGGAACTTTGCCGTACAGAACCTGTCACCGGGTACCTACTCGGTGCGCGTGAGTAACTCGCCGGCAGGAACTTATGTAAAGGAAGTCGACTATAATCGCCAGGACATTACAATCGACGGCCTCGATGCCTCACTTGGCGGCGGCGGAGAGGTGGACATTGTGATTCGCTCCGGTGCTGGAGAAGTAAACGGCACGGTGCAATCGGACAGTTCGGAAACTGGAAATCCGGCCACAATCGTCGTTCTCGTTCCGGACAATGTTGCGGCGGATGGATACGGAACGCTGACCGGTCCTGTTTCAGGAAACGCTTTCACTATCCGGAATGTCCCGCCCGGACACTACTACGCATACGCGATCGGTCAGTGGGAGAGTGCCTGGCAGAGTGTCGATTTTCTGCGCGAGATACAGCGCGCCGGAACGAGCATAGACGTACGGGAGAACGCCCGGGTGCAGGTGGAGCTGCCTGTCTTGGCTCCGGATGACCTCGAAGGCGCTAGGGCGCGGTTGGGCTTCAGCGCACCTTAATCGGCAGGCCTTCAGGAGACTGGATGGAATGCCGGAGGAAGTCGCTGGATGATTGAGCAAGTGCTATTTAATTGGTCCTGATTGCGCCGGGCAAAACCGACAAAAATAAAGGAACGCATGGCTGAAGCCCAGAAATTCGATCCGTTCGTTAATACCGAGGAAATCGAAGAAGACAAAGAGACCCTCGGCTTGCTTGACAAAGATTGCCGCAAGATCGATGAAGGACGTGTGCGGACGTTAACGCCAGAAGAGGCACGCACACAGTTCCACCAATGGCGTTTCCGGCATGCTGCAAGACGGATACCTCGTTTCTAGGGACTCTCGCCCCGGTTCCCGTAATTCCGATCCAAATTCCGAAACTGTACCGCTTCCGCCAGATGCCTCGCTGAAGCTGTGGCGAAGTGGTCCAGATCCGCAACCGTGCGTACCGCGATACAAAATACGCGTCGTGGGCAGGTGCCGAAAGAATCATGCGGCGACAGCCTAGTGGATATCGAGCGGCGAGAGAGGAATCGCAGCAAATTTGTCGCGGAGGCTGTACACCGGGAACTGGAACGTCAGCGTTGCGAGGAGCTTCGACGCTCTACCGCAGTCCACATTCCCAAAGCACCGATTTGGCCGAGCAGGGTTTGGATGATGGTCGCGCACATTGCCAGAGGAGGATATGAATCCCTTCTTGACTGCAGCGGAGGCAAGAAGGTTCGCTGGATACCGGGCCAAGGCTGGATAGAGGAGGAGTCAGTGTAAGGCTCGGCCGGGGGGCGGTAATCGTCGTTGTTCGACGAAATAGGTGGTTCTGAAATCGGTGGTTCTAAGGTACAGTATCTCAGTTCCAATAATTTCGGTCCAAATTCCGGAACTGCACCGCTTCCGCCAGATGCTTCGCCGAAACCGAGGTGGAGTGATCTAAATCCGCAACTGTACGGGCGACACGCAATACTCGGTCATGGGCGCGTGCGGAAAGATTCATGCGCCGCACGGCCATTTCCAGCGTGCGCTCACCGCTTTCGTCCAGCGCACAAAGTGTGCGGAGTTGGGCTGGCGGAATCTGCGAGTTATAGAAGCCGCGCTCGCGCTGCACTGCACGCGCCTGTTCAACGCGCTCGCGAATCTGCGCCGAGGACTGGCCATCCGTCTTGCCGCGAAGCTCCTTATACGGCACGGCGGGAACCTCGATATGAAGATCGATACGATCGAGCAGCGGGCCGCTCACTTTGGCGAGATAGCGCTGAATGATGCCCGGTGTGCAGCGGCATTCGCGCGTGTTATCGCCATAAAACCCGCAGGGACATGGATTCATGGCCCCGACCAACATGATGCGTGCCGGAAACGTGAGTGTACCGTTGCTGCGGGCAAGCGTGACGGAACCTTCTTCGAGCGGCTGCCGAAGTTGTTCCAGAACGCCGCGCGGAAATTCAGGCAATTCGTCCAGAAATAAGACACCCTGATGGGCAAGGCTCACCTCGCCGGGACGCGCGCTGCCGCTCCCGCCGCCGATGAGTCCCGCGTCCGAAATCGTATGATGCGGCGCCCGAAAAGGCCGGCTGCGCAGAATGCCGATGCCCGGTGGAAGTACGCCCGCGACGCCGTGAATCTGCGTGGCTTCCAGTGCCTCTCGGAATGTGAGTCTGGGAAGAATGCCCGCAAAGCGCTTAGCGAGCATGGTCTTGCCCGATCCGGGAGGGCCGATCATCAATACGTTGTGGTTGCCTGCCGCAGCTACTTCGAGAGCCCGCTTCGCCA
>DAISJE010000602.1:0-2854 GCA_036821665.1 Bryobacteraceae bacterium
TTGAGCCCGAAAACGCGCAGCGGATCGCTCAGGGAAAGGAAGGTTCCGAAATACGATGCTGCAGGACCTGCAATACTGCATTCGGCAACTGTTCAAGACGCCGGGTTTTACATGGACGGCCATCATTTCACTGACATTGGGAATCGGCGCTACCACAGCGGTTTTTAGCGTGATCTATGCCATTCTCGTGAACCCGTATCCCTATAAAGCAGCCGACAGAATGGCGCATATGCGGCTTCTCGATGAAGCAGGTCATGAAAGCGGGTTCGGCCTGACGGCCGGCCAATGGCAGGTGATCCGGAAATCGCCGGTTGTCGAGGATGCATTCGCGTCCGACAACTGGAGCCTCACAGTCACGGGCCGCGATCTTCCGGAAGATGTGCAGGCAGACTATTTCACTTCGAATGCATTTCGTTTTTTCGGAGTACCGGCGGCTTTGGGTCGTGGTCTGCTGCCGTCGGATGCGATTGACGGTCAGGATCCGCAGCCGGTCGTGGTGTTGAGTTACAAATTCTGGCAGCGCCATTTTGGTTCGAATCCAGAGATAGTCGGGCAGAACCTTCAATTGGTCCGTAAAACATACACTGTCATCGGAGTAGCTGCTCCACGCTTCACCTGGGACGATGCAGATGTTTATCTTCCGCTGAAGGTTACGCAAGACTTATCGCGTGGGTATTATGTCGGAATTCGGCTCAAACCGGGAATAACGCATAAAGCAGCCAACGCGGCACTTCAGCCTTTGCTGGAACAGTTTGCCAAGGAGTCGCCGAAACATTTTCCGCCGGGCCGCTTTCAGCTTCGTCTGGCGGGTCTGAATGACGATTTCGAAAAGCAGCTCGGGGGGACGCTGTATTTGCTCCTGGCAGCGGTTGGGTTCTTGCTGCTGATTGGATGCGGGAACGTCTCCATTCTGCAACTGGCTCGCGGGACCGCGCGGCAGCACGAGTTTGCCGTACGGGCGGCTATCGGCGCGAGCCGAAAGCGCTTGATACGACAGATGTTGGTTGAGGCGCTGTTGCTTTCCGGTGTGGGCACTGCATTAGGTGTGCTGCTCGCCTATCGCGCGACCCAGATTATCTCTGAGCTATTGCCAAAATATTCGTTCCCACACGAGGCGGCTATTGAAATCAATTTTCCTGTGCTGGTCTTCAGCGCCGGGCTCGCAATTCTGAGCGGCGTTCTTTTCGGCGTTTGGCCCTCGCTCCGGCTGTCGCGGCCTGACATATCGCAGATGATGCAGTCGAGCGCACGGCGCGTTGCAGGAAGCTCTCGAGGCCGCACGATGAACACGATTTTGATTGCGGGACAGATAGCCCTGACATTGGTGATGCTAGCGGGCGCCGGAGCAGCGATGCGCGGATTTCTACGGCTGCTGCACACGCCTCTGGGCTATGACCCGCACAACATCATGTCGGTTGGAATTCCGGTGCACGATGGCTCGTACCCGACTTGGGCGGCGCGCGCCACATACTTCGAAACGCTACGAAACAAGGTGGCCGCCGTACCGGGCGTCAGGATGGCCGCCATTTCCACGAATGCGACACCACCGTCGAACGGCTGGAATACAGGCATTGAGATTATCGGTAAACCGCCGAAGGATGACCAGAAAGTTCGCATCAACTTTGTCAGTCCTGGTTACTTTCCCATCCTCCGAATTCCGCTTGCGCAAGGCCGATTCTGGGACGAAACGGAGAACCACAATGCTGCCCGCGTTGTCGTAATCAATGAGACTCTGGCGCGCCGCTATTTCCCAGACGGCTCTGCTATCGGCCATTCGATAAAAATCCCGGAGATGCGGAATGAGCCGCCGTTTGCACTCGCGGCGTCTGCAAACAACACCCCGCTGGTGATTATTGGTATCGCGGCGGACAAGCGCGATGACGGACTGCGGAATCCGATTCTGCCGGAAGCCTTCGTTCCATACACATTGAATATGCGGATGTGGACTCAGATCCTGGTGCGCTCTTCCGGTTCGCCCCTGACCTTATTGCACGCCATCGGCAAGCAGGTCAACTCGGTCGATTCAGACCAACAGATAAACGGTCAGGTGCAGGACCTGGAGCACTGGATTCAGGATCAGCCGGAGTGGGCACAGGAACATTTGGTGACCTGGCTATTTGGTTCATTTGCCGTACTGGCATTGGCCCTTGCGGCTACAGGCCTTTACAGTGTCGTGTCTTTTTCCGTCCAACAACGAACGAATGAATTCGGCATCCGATTGGCTCTTGGCGCACGACCAGCCGATGTATTGCGTACGGTCTTTTCGTCCGCTACGGTGAGCGTCGGCAGCGGTCTACTTGGTGGGCTCTTGTTGACGTTTGCGCTCAACAATGTCTTAGCCCGTTGGGCCGAAGGCACTTCTCGGGACTTCCTCGTACTCTTAAGCGCAGTTGTGCTCTTGACCATCGTTGCTGGGCTCGCATGCATGACGCCGGCGCTCCGAGCGGCGAAGGTCGATCCCATGACGGCGCTTCGATACGAGTAGGGCTGTGTTGGTTCAGTGTGAAATGGAAAGCGAGTACGTTGCAATCAGCTAGAAATCATGAAGAGCGGGTCCCATTCTCGGACACGTGAACCCCGAAAATCGACCACCGGTTGACCTTACCCTTTAATAGAATCAAGCACCTACTTAGGAAGCCAACCTGCATCCAAAGGGCGGAAACCACATGCGAGGCGTGCTTGAAGACCTGCGGTATGCGATCCGTGTCCTGCGCCGGACGCCGACCCTGACAGCGGTCGCAGTGCTTACTCTGGCGTTAGGTATTGCC
Organism: Bryobacteraceae bacterium; assembly: GCA_036821665.1. GTDB lineage: Bacteria > Acidobacteriota > Terriglobia > Bryobacterales > Bryobacteraceae > Bog-105. The sequence goes on from DAISJE010000602.1 coordinate 2,769, forward strand.
GCTACCACGACCGTCTTTGGCTGGATCGACGGGATGGTCCTGCACCCGTTCCGCGGCGCCAGGGACGACGGACAACTCGCCGTGCT
>DAISJE010000603.1:0-2850 GCA_036821665.1 Bryobacteraceae bacterium
GGATCGGTCGAGCCAACATAAGGGCTGTCGTGTGGTTTGTTGTCGGGTGGCGTAAGCGGTCCCGAAAATCCATTCAACGAATAAATGGCCCATGTATCGCCGGCCCGGCTGAAATCGCCGAGTCCGGAGAAGATGCCCAGCACAGCGGGAAGCGGCAGCCCGAGCTTGCGCATCTCCGAAGCAACCTCGGCGGTCAAAATGGCGCCCGCCGAGGTTCCATAGAGGCCGATATGTTCCGGTTTATAGGTCTTCATCAATTCCTTGTAAACCGCGATCGTGTCGTCTACCGCAGCCGGAAAGGGATGTTCCGGCGCCAATCGATAGAGCACCGCAACCACCTTCGTCTGCGTGAGATTTGCAATCGGAACAGTCTCGGTTAAGGAGCCCGAATCGGAGTTAAATCCGCCGCCGTGCACGTTGATTAGGACGCGATCGCGCTTAGCTTCCGGAATATTTGCAGGCGTAATCACTTTGACAGGCACGCCGGCAATTTTTGCCTCGCTGACGTTTACCGGATATATTGCGCGGAACTCCGCTCCGGCCCGCGCCTGCCACGCATCGGTTTTGCTGCGGCGCTCCTCCAGCGGTTCTTTCACCGGGGCATCGGAAACGCGCCGCGCTAACGTCTTTTTCGCTTCAGGACTTATCGTCTTCGGCACAGGAACAACTCGCGTGACATGCGCCGTGCCCTCCGCGTCGATAAAACTGCTGTCCTTTTCCGGTACGGACTGTGTCTGCGCGAATCCCAGCGTCCCAACGAACAAGATGAGCGCGGCGCGCCTCAACTGCTTCCTGATTGGCATGCCGGTATGTTATCGCTTGCCTCCCAACACAACCGCGCCTTCGGTCGGTTTGCTGAAGATCTCAGGTTTTAAATCGATATTTTGACGAATCTGGGAAATGCGAACATCCTCGCTTCCTCTCCCGGGTTCGGTGGTGCTGTGTATGATCCGGAACGGAAGCCGGACGCCGTCCATCTCTTTATAATCCAGAAATTCAATTGTCTGCTTATAGTAGGCGGATGTCTCGCCGGTTTCGTCGATGCGTGTGAGCAGGTGTGTCGAGTGATCGAAGTAGAATTTCGTCGTTCCAATATCGTTGGGAGCTACTATGACGTCCATTTTTACTCCGTCCACTTCTTCGGAGGGCGCAGCGTTCAGTTCGAAATACAAAGTTTTCAGATGAACATAGCGGATCGGATTGGCATCGATCTCGAGTGCTTGCTGCGCGTGCTTCGCGAGCCGTGTGAGGTGCTTTTTCTTCGATAGGACCCAGCCGCCGCTGCCGTCGTATCCGATCTTTTCCTTCTTGGTGATCAATAAAACCTTATTCGGCTTCTGCCAGAAATATGTAAGTTTTCCGGCACGCACTTCGCGCGTTTGAATGCGATCGACAGCGGCTTGTCCGCCAACCGCCTGGATGTAGTTCTGCAAGATCTGATCAACGTTCGGGCCGGCGGCTCGGAGCGGCACCTGGGTAAGTGCGCTCAGGAAAAGGAGTAGTGTAAGTTTGTGCATTGTTTCCGGCCGTGCCCCAACATTCGGAAAAATCTGCTACGTTCGAGTCACGGCTTGTAATCTCTTATATAGGGAGTATTAGCAAATGACAGTGCTTGAATCGTTAAAGAAATACAGCGTTGTGGTCGCCGATACAGGCGACTTCCAGGCGATTGCCCGCGTTAAGCCCCAGGATGCCACCACCAATCCCTCGCTGCTCTACAATGCCGCACAGCAGCCCGAATACCATCATTTGGTAGAAGAGGCGATGGACGAAGCTGAAAAGCGCGGCGGCAATCAGCAGCAGCAATCCGAAGCCTTCATGGATAGATTGTTCGTGAGTTTCGGGCGCGAAATTTTAAAGGTGATCCCCGGACGCGTATCGACCGAGGTGGACGCCAAGCTGAGTTTTGACACCGAGGCCACCATCGCAAAAGCCCGGCATTTCATCGAGCTATACGAAAAAGAGGGTGTCAGTCGCGAGCGCATCCTCATCAAAGTTTCGAGTACCTGGGAAGGAATTCGGGCCGCCGAGAAGCTCGAACGCGAAGGCATACATTGCAATTTGACGCTGCTGTTCAGCTTTGCGCAGGCTGTGGCTTGTGCCGAGGCAGGCGTGACGCTGATCTCGCCGTTCGTTGGCCGCATCTACGACTGGTACAAGAAGGAGAACGGCGGCAAAGATATTCCGATCGATCAGGATCCCGGTGTTGCGTCAGTCACACGCATTTACAACTACTACAAAAAGTTCGACTACAAAACGCAGGTGATGGGCGCCAGCTTCCGTAAAGTGGAGCAGATTGAAAGGCTTGCCGGCTGCGATCTGTTAACCATCAGCCCCGATCTGATCGAGAAGATGCACCAGACTCAGGGTGAGCTGAACCCGAGGCTTACGCGCGAGAAAGCGAAGGCCAGCGAAGGAGCGAAGCTGCATCTCGACGAAAAAACATTCCGGTGGATGCACAACGAAGATGCCATGGCAACGGATAAACTAGCCGAGGGCATCCGCAAATTCAATGCAGACGCCCGTAAGCTCGAGCAGTATGCGCGTAGCCAGGTGACCGAAAAAGTCGGCGCTTAGCAGATTTCTTAGTAAAAAGTGGGTTGTGGGGCGGCTCCCTGAGCTGCGCCGGGCGCCCTCGCCCGGCTCTTGACTTAAGCAAATGGTTCGCCAGCGCATTGTGGAGCGGCGCTCCAGCGCTGCCATGCCGGCATTCTTGGCGGCATCCACTCCGCCCGCATTCTCTTGTGGGGTCAGCGCCGTGCGCTGCGGCGGCGTCTCACGCCGCCTTTTCGCCCGGTAACAAACTCCCTGCGACACGCCGGCCAGCTCCTGCCCCTATCACGAAACCGG
>DAISJE010000604.1:0-2846 GCA_036821665.1 Bryobacteraceae bacterium
AGCCGACGGCTGCGATTTGGCTAAATGCGAAGGCGCTGGAATTTCAGGCAGGAAGAATTCACGCCGCCGGCCGCGACCTTTCGGTTACATTCCAATCGGCGCCGAACGATTTTCTGGCTGTAAGAACGAATCGCCAGCTTAAGCCCGGCCGGGCACAACTGGAGATCCATTACACCGGGAAGGTCAGCCGCACGCTCACGGACGGAGTTTTTCAGCAACATTATGGAAGCGATTCGTATATCTTCACCAAATTCGAGCCGGTTACTGCCCGGAGGGCCTTTCCCTGTTTCGACGAACCGTCCTTTAAAGTTCCGTGGCAACTGACTCTCGAGGTACCGAAAGATTTGAAGGCATTTTCAAACACGCCGGAGCTTTCCGAAGCGCCGGCGAAAGATGGCGCAAAAACTGTGCATTTCGCCGAGACGAAGCCGCTCCCTTCCTATCTGATCGCGTTCGCGGTCGGCCCGTTTGACGTGGTTCCCGTTGCGCCAATTGGACGGAATCACCGGCCAGGCAACATTATTGTTCCGCGAGGGCGTGGCTCTGAAGCCGCTTACGCCGCCTCGGTAACACCGAAACTTATTAAGCTGCTGGAAGACTATTTCGGGACGCCATATCCGTACGAAAAGCTCGATCAGATCGTCGTTCCGATTACAACCGCGTGGGGTGCTATGGAGAATGCCGGTTTGATCGCCTTTGGCGATTTTCTTCTCTCGCCTCCTCAGCAAGACACCGAATTACGCCAGCGCACTTGCGCGCATGTAATGGCGCATGAGATGTCGCATCAGTGGTTCGGCGATTTAGTGACGACCGCATGGTGGGATGATATCTGGCTCAACGAAGCCTTCGCCAGTTGGTTATCAAGCAAGCTGCTCAATGAGTGGCAACCGGGATGGGGCATCAAAGCCGATGCGGTCCGCTCCGCCGCGGTGATGCGAGCGGACAGCCTTACCACGGCGCGTAAAATCCGGCAGCCGATTGCGGCTCCAGGCGACATCGCCAATGCTTTTGACGGAATTACGTATGGCAAAGGCGAAGCGGTAATCGGGATGTTCGAAAACTACGTGGGCGCCGCTGAATTTCAGCGTGCCGTACGACTTTATCTGGAACAACACGCTTGGCGGAACGCGACTTCGTCCGATCTGCTTGCTGCCATTGATCGAATCTCGCCGGAGAAGCATGCGGGTGCAGCTTTTTCGACGTTTCTTAACCAGGTTGGCTTTCCGCTGGTGAGTGTTCAGCAGGAATGCGCTATGGATTTTCCGGCGCCGCCGCTCCTACATCTTTCGCAGGCACGATTCCGCCCAGTTGGCTCGCCTGCTTCACCGGATGAACTCTGGCAAGTTCCGATTTGCGCCGTTTGGCGGGATACGGGCGGCGTACACCGCGAATGCAAACTGCTTACAAAGTCTTCCGATGTTTTTACGCTGAATGCCGCGCACGGCTGCCCGATGTGGTTGTCGGCGGATGCGAATGCCGCCGGTTACTACGCGATTTCGTACGGCCGGTCCATGATGGATCATCTCGTACCTGGGATTTGGCAAATGCAATCCGCCGAGCGCGCTGCTACGTTTCGCAATATGCAACTGATGTTTTCGTCCGGCCTCGGCGACTTACAGCGCGATCTGTCATTCGTAGATGACGTCAGCAGAGGCCGTGATCCCGGACTTGTACGGCAGTCGGCGGAGATGGTGGAAGGAGTGAACAATTTTGTTCCCACGAGTTTGGACGACAAGTATACCGCTTGGATTCGGTCTCTTTACCAAGCGCGCGCTAACGAGCTAGGCTGGCAACCCAAGACGAATGAGGCTTCCGAACTTCGTTTGCTCCGAATCGAGATCCTACCGCTAGTTGCGACGCTCGGCGAAGATAGACAACTTCAAACACAAGCTCAAAAACTGGCGCATGCCTGGCTGAAAAATCGTTCGGCGCTCGATAGCGACATGATTGAGCCTGTGCTCTCGGCCGCCGCAAGGCACGGCGACCGGGCGTTTTTCGACAAACTTGTTGCGGCGCTGAAAGAAAGCAAAGCGGTGCGCGAGCGCCTCTGGATAGCCGCCGCGTTCAAATCGTTTCAGGATCCGAGTTTGGCCCGCGCCGCGTTAGATCTTCTTTTTGCAAACGATATCGATCCGAGAGAACTGCAACGCAATCTATTCGGTGCATCTACTAAAACGCGCCCGATCGTCTGGAATTTCGTTCAACTGAATTTCGATAAGCTGAATGGCCAGCTTCCCGGCGCGCGCGGCATTCCTTTCGGCGCCATCCTGCCGCTCGCGGCATCGGGGTTCTGCGATGCACAACATGAGGAGCAAGTATCGGCTTTCTTTCAATCACGTATGGGCAGCTTGCCCGGAGGCGCGCGCAACCTGGCAAATACCCTGGAAAGCATCCGGCTGTGCACGGCACGGGCAGATCTGGTCCAACCCGCCGTGACTAAATTCCTGCAAGCACAGTGAGCTAAAGCGAACTATTTTTCACCGCTAATCATTACGGCCTCAGCCTTGTCGATTGTAGTTCCGAAAAAGCTGGCAGCGGTGTCACTCGAGGTGCCCCAAAGGCCTCTGGTTCCCCAAATGCCCTTGGTGCCCCACAGCCCTCTTGCGCTGGAAAGATATGTGGCTTCAAAGCCCCAAGGCGCATCGGATGCCCAAATTACTTCATTGCCGTTCAACACCGACGAACTCCAAACCGCCTCCGTTCCCCACAGTCCTTTGTTGCTCCAGACCGAAGTTGGATCATAGCTGAGCGTGACATTTCCAGTGGGACCGTCATAGGATGCGATTGGAGACAGCGCTGTGCCCGAATTCGGAACTTGGTTGACGGCCAGCAATGCGGCGCCCAGG
>DAISJE010000605.1:0-2839 GCA_036821665.1 Bryobacteraceae bacterium
TCGGAACATTCTTCCTTCCTGCGCTTCCAGAAGGAACACGGGCAGGAACGAAACCACGATGATGAGCAGCGAAAAGAAAATGGCGGGGCCGACTTGTTTGGCTGCATCCAGCAGAATTTGCCCGCGCTCACCTGGAGGGAGCTGGCTAGAGGCCTGCCGCTCGGATAGTTTGCGGTACCCATTCTCTACCATGACAATGGCTGCATCGACCAGCACACCAATCGCGAGTGCCAAGCCACCGAGCGACATAATATTTGCGCTGACGTGGAAGTAATACATAGGCAGGAACGAGGCGACTACAGCAATCGGTAAAGTAAGGATCGGGATCAGCGCTGACCGAAAGTGGAACAGCACCACGATAATGACGAGGCTGACAATCACGGCCTCTTCAATCAGATCGCGCTGTAACGTCGAGATCGATTCTTTTATCAGCCCGGACCGGTCATAGCCGGAAACCACGTCTATGCCGGGCGGAAGCGACGGCCCAATTTCCGCCAGCTTCTGCTTAATGCCGCCAATGACTCTTAACGCGTTCAGGCCATAGCGCATGACAACAATTCCGCCCACCGAATCATATACTCGGCTCCGCCGAGTTCTAGCAGACGCCCGCCCACTTCGTTGGTGCTGGCGCGCACCTTTTCGACAACGGTTTGCAGAGGAATGTGATAGGCAAGGAGTTTGTCAGGATCGAGTTCCACCTGATACTGGCGCACGAAACCCCCGATACTCGCGACTTCGGCGACGCCCGGAACGGTTTCCAATTGATAACGGAGGTACCAGTCCTGAAAGCTGCGCAAATCGGCCAGACTGTATTTGTGATTGTGGTCGATCACGGCGTACTCGTACACCCAGCCTGCTCCTGTAGCATCCGGACCAAGCTCGGGATGCACTTCCGAAGGCAACTTGCCGCTGATCTGCTGAAGATATTCGAGAACGCGCGAACGAGCCCAGTAAAGATCGGTCCCATCCTCGAAAACGACGAATACGTAGGAATCGCCAAACATGCTTTGCGCGCGGACCGCTTTGACACGCGGCGCGGCTAGAAAAACGCTGACCAGCGGATAGGTGACCTGATCCTCGATGAGGTTCGGCGGTTCCCCAGGCCAAGGAGTATGGACAATCACCTGCACATCTGAGATGTCAGGTAGTGCGTCGAGCGGGATCTGGCCCATGGACCAAATGCCGGCAAAAACCAGCAAAGCGGTGCCTGTGAAAACAAGGAACCGGTTGCGAGCGCACCAATCGATCCAGCGAGTAATCATGGTTACATCGCTCCTTGGGCGGAAACGCTGAGTTGCTTGGAGGCTACGGTCTGACTATTTTTTTGTGCCTGAATATTGACCTGCCAAGTTCCGCCGGACTGAAGGGAGCCATTCCCCTCGTAGAATCCACCGCCTCTTTCCTGAAGAGTGCTCGTTGTATGCATCGCCGCCATGCCCATCGCCGGCATGGCAGGCATGAAAAACGTGACGGTGACCGTCGCGCCAGTGACCGGCCGCCCGTCCGCTCCCGTGACCTTCGCGCGAAAGACATTCGAGCCTTTATGTGGAGGAGAAGGGGCCGTCGTGAAGTCAATGGTTCCGGTTTGTGGAGCCGGACGGTTCATTGCGGCCGCGGCGCCCGCGCCTGGCGGTGGAGGAGCGAACGACCCCATGGCGGCCTGAAGCTGGCTTTCAGAGTCGATCAGGAAATTTGCCGAAGTAACGATTTTTTGCCCTGATTCCAGCCCCTTCAGCACGATGAAGTCCTCACCGGCCCGAGCGCCGACGACAATCTCTCGTGGGTCTAAATAACCGCCGCCGCGATCGACGAAAGCAATCGTTTGGGTACCCGAGTGAAACACGGCAGATGCGGGTATGAGAAGATGCTGTCCTAATGGAATTGCGAAATTCACATTGACGAACATGCCCGGCTTCAGTGCTAAGCCGGGATTCGCGAAGACCAATCGAACACGCACCGTCCTGGTTGTCGCATCGACTTGCGGATAAATGAAATCAACACGGCCGCGAAAGGTCCGACCGGGATAGCCATCCACGGTGACGTTCGCTGGAGCACCGGTATGGATCTGACCAACATCGGTTTGGAAAACCTGTCCGTACACCCAAACGCTGGAAAGATCGGCAACCGTATAAAGCCGAGTCGAGGGCTCCACATACATGTTGGGCAGCGCGTTGCGCTCCGTCACATGTCCAGAGACCGGCGAATCGATTTCGAGATTCTCGCGAATCTTGCCCGTTTCTTCTAATTGAGCAATCTCCCTATTAGGGACTTCCCACTGTCGAAGCCGCTCGCGCGCCGCCTGGAAAAGGGATTGGCCACCAGCGGCAACCTGCGGTAATGAGCTGCGCTCAGTCTGTCGTTCGTACTGTCTCGCAAGCAAATATTCGTTCTCGGTCGTGACCAACTCAGGGCTGTAAATCGTGAGCAGCGGCTGTCCTTTGCGAACGTATTGATAGGTGGAATCGACAAACGTCCGTCGAATCCAACCAGGGAAGCGCAACTGGACATACGAAAGGCGTGTCTCATCGATATCCACGTTGCCGGTGATCCGAATGTTGTTCTCCGCGGCTTTGTACTCGACCGTTCCAATCTGAACGCCGATGCTTTGCTTGCGTTGCGGGGTAAGCTGTACCGGCGAAATTGGCATCTCGGGCTGGGTAGAGGGCGTATTTGCCCCCGATGCTGGTTCCTGAGCGCTTGGCCTGGACATTGACGAAGGAAATTGCGATTGGGAAGGCGCAGTCTTACCCGTGGTTCGCCACGGTCCCCAGAAAAACAGGATGAGTGCAAGCAGGAACAGGTTCACTGCGGCGGCTACGATGAATGCGGCTCGATAGCT
>DAISJE010000606.1:0-2836 GCA_036821665.1 Bryobacteraceae bacterium
ATAATCGTCGTATTCGTTGCAATATGTGCAAGAAAGATTACATCGGCGGATGGGTATGACGTGCGCCATCACCGGATGATCGGTGTCGAAAGCCCCCCTCATCAGAAGTTTCGCTTCGCGGAGCCGCCGGTCGAGAGTGCGCCGGCGTCGCTGACTCCTGAGGTTGCTTTGTGCCATCAACGAGACACTTTCATTAAAACATAAGATAGGCTTTTGAGATTAGTCGAAACACTTAAACTGCAGGAATAACCCATTGAGCGGGAACGAGTTAACACTGGATGGTTTTTCCGAAGCCGGGTTGTAGACGGGCTATCTTATGTCGTTGGATGCCTGTGTTATGGGCGGCGGTTTGAAGTGGAGAATGTAGTGCTGCATGCCGCGCTCGGTAAAGCTCATTCCGTGCTTTTTTGCTTCAACGAGCGCTTCTTTGTTGCTCCACCCATCATGTTGGATGCGGTAGCAGGCGATCACCGTCCCGGTGCGGTCCTTACCCCGGCGGCAGTGGACAAAAATCGGAACTGGTTTCGTTTGATCGAGCAAGGCGATGGCTCGCTCCACCTGATCGTCCGACGGCGCCGACAACGGTTTCATGGGAATGTTTATGTATTTGATTCCCAATTTTTCAGCCTGTTCTTTTTCGACTTTCGTTGCGGCGCTTGCTTCGCGGAGATCGACGTCGATTTTCACGCCCATCGCGCCGAGTTCGGTCAAGCCCACCGCCGTTGGATCGCCGCCGCGATAGATGTGATCATTTACCTTGTCGAAATTGCGAACATGACCAGCCGGATTTTCCGCCGCCCATACGAGCGACAGAATGCAGAAAAGCAATCCAAAACGGCGGATTGTGGTTGTTAATCGCACTTCTGCCTTTTATTGCTCCGGTGGTGGTGGTGGCGGCTGGGGTGGTTTCGCGGGCTCCGTTTTTGGCTCGGCGCCTCCCACCGTGCCATAGGTGATCGTCGAATTGGTCTTGAATTCGTATTTCTTATAGTGGTCGTATTTAATGATTTCTTTAATCCGGACCGGCGGACCGTCCTTGAAGTCCAACGTGTCATCAGCGTAGGTATACACAGGGAACCAGAACTTCCCATCGATCTGCTGGCGATAGGTCTCGAATTTGGGAAACTGCTGATCTTCACCGCGGCGTAGATGCCCTGTCGAGCGTCCATACGTTTTCACAATTTGCAGGTCCTGGTCGTCGACCCAAATCTGGCCGTCGAAGTACCGTTTGCGGTCCTTAGTCAGAACTTTCGGTTTGACATTGAATACGTAGCACCCGATCTCGTCGACCTGCTGATGGCCGACGTAGCTGACGTCGTACTCGGGTAGCGTGTCATTGGTCATCACGAACGGCATGACACTACGAAAATCCTCCTCATCCTCCTGAGTCATGACAATGTGCTGCAATGACTGAACAGGGGCATATGTGACGCGCGATGTGCGCCGATCGCGAGCATCGAAACCGACTTCTTCTACAACCTCGAAACTCCCGCCAGGCGGATCTATTTCTTCGAGTTTTGTCGTCTGGCGGTACGTGTAGTTCTCGCGGGCAATTGCGAAATCCGTTTCCTTTTGCGTGAACTTTTTGATAATGTCCTGAATCTGGTCGGGTGTAGGAGCGGGCTTGGCCTCTGCGGCCGCCAGCAGAAGGGCTGATCCCGCTATGCCCAAGGCAAGCGCGCAAAAACGTTGGAACTTCATGGCGATACTGTTTCTATTGTGACGGATTCATACGGCGGCGGCGTTGCATTTCACCTTTCCGGGTCCAGGAGCGCCTTGGCGATCGTCATCCGTTGTATATTGCTGGTTCCTTCATAGATGCGGCCGATCTTGGCGTCACGATAGAGTTTCTCGACCGGGTAATCTTTTGTAAATCCGACGCCTCCCAGAATCTCAACGGCCTGAGACGCCACCTCTTCCGCGATCAGGGAACAAAAGTATTTCGCCATCGCTGCCTGCGTGACAAACGGTTGGCCGGCATCCCGCAAACGCGCGGCATTGTAGGTCATCAATCGCGCAGCTTCTACTCGCGTGGCCATTTCCGCCAATTCGAACTGCACGCCCTGGAAGTCGCCGATGCGCTTGCCGAACTGCTTCCGTTCACGGGCGTACTTCAGCGCGTGATCCAATGCGCCCTCGGCCAGTCCGAGCATCTGCGCGGCAATCCCGATGCGCCCCTCATTGAGTGTTTCAATCGCGATTTTGTAGCCCTTGCCGACTTCGCCCATGACCTGCTCGCGTCCCACGTGTACGTCATCCAGGGTCAGTTCGCAGGTAGAGGACGCCCGGATGCCCAGCTTATCCTCCTTTTTGCCAATCTGAAATCCAGGCATCTGTCGCTCAACCAGAAAGCAGGTGATGCCGCGATATCCGGCCGAAGGATCGATTGTCGCGAATACCAGGAAAATATCGGCCTCGGCGGCGTTCGTGATCCAGAGCTTTCGTCCGGTAAGGCGATACCCTTCAGCATCTTCAACTGCATGTGTCGTCAATGCAAACGCATCCGAGCCGGAACCTTGCTCCGAGAGCGCGTACGATCCTATGCTCCCGGTCGCCAGCCGCGAAAGATATTTTTTCTTCTGTTCCGCCGTGGCCCAGCGCTCAATGGCATTGCTGACCAAAGTATTTTGCACATCCACGATGACGGAAGCCGCCGGGTCCACCTTTGCCAGTTCCTCGATCGCCAGAATGGATTGAAAGAAGGTGCCGCCCTGACCACCGTATTGCTCCTGGATATCGATGCCCATCAGGCCGAGGTCAAACATTTCGTGAAGAAGATCTTTGCGGAATTTACCTTCTTCATCCATGGCGCGAACATGGGGAGCAAGACGTTCTC
>DAISJE010000607.1:0-2788 GCA_036821665.1 Bryobacteraceae bacterium
CCGAATGCGCTAAAGCGGACGTGCTTCTGCACGTCAGGTCGCGGCTCTGCATGAACGTCAACGACTTACGAAAGGTTTCTCCCCGTGAGCGAATTTTTTCACAAGCCGTTGCGCTCAGGACAGTCGAGCCAGTCACGCTGCTCGAGCAAAGAAACTTCGGAAACAGGAGTCTAGTCTTGGTGGATAAGAATGGCGCGGGATCTCGCAGTGTGCAAGACCCAGCGCCGAGCGTTACTGTGCGTTTAAGGGGGGTCTTGCAAATACGTTAACAGCTTTGTGGCGGCTCCGTCTTGAAGCAGAAGATTGATTTTGAAATCGATCCAAAGATGGAGTTAGAGAAGGAAACTGGAGTGAAGGTGAATGCTACATCGCGTGTTCTATGACTTCGACTAACTCATCGGGAGTCAGGACAATTGGATTCGCTTTCATGCTGCTTGCGCGCGCGGCTTTTTCAACCAGATCCGGTATCTGTCGTTTCTCGAATCCGTGCGCATGCAGCGAGACAACAGAAAGCTCAGACATAAGATTCGCTAACCAATTAACCAAATCTTCCGGCTCTGCGTGGGCGCGCCCCGTCAGTATGCCCGCGACGTGCTCGTATTTTTGGAGCGCTTCGTGATCCGGTGCGCGTTTCCTGAGCGCCCGAATATTCATCGCAATCCCCGAAGGCAGCAATGCCGCACAAAGCGCGCCGTGCCGGGCGTGCAGCATGCCGCCCAGCGGCCCGGCGAAACCATGAACTACTCCGAGACCCGCATTGGCAAGAGCCAGGCCGCTGAGCAGGCTGGCAAAGGACATGGACTCTCGAGCGTTCCTATCGCCGCCATTCCGGCAGGCGACCGCGAGTGAAGAAGCTACGTGTTTCAAGCCCTCGACGCAAAGCATATCCGTGAAAGCATTGGCCCGCACCGACACATAGGGCTCGATAAGTTGGGTCAACGTATCCAACCCGCAATCTGACGTAATACGCGGAGGCAGATCAAGCGTAAGCTCAGGATCGATAACGGCAGCTTTCGCCAGCAGAAGCGGGCTGCGCAGACTGGCCTTGATTCCATGTTCGGGTGAATCGAGCACCGCGTTTCGAGTGACTTCCGCGCCCGTTCCCGCAGTAGTCGGGACCGCAATCCAGGGCAGGGGAGCGTTCTCCAGCGGGCGACCGCGCCCGATCACTTCCAAATAATCGAACGGCTCTCCGGAATTCGAAGCCATTGCCGCGATCGCCTTGGCTGCATCGATCGCGCTTCCACCACCGACGCCGATCACCATTTCTGAATTCCGAGCTACCGCTGCGCCTTCCCGCACCATCCCGACCGTCGGCTCGTTCGGAACGCTAAAGATGGAGCATTGAACTCCAGACGCCGCGAGCGCTGCGAGAAGTTCTCCCACCCGTTCTTTATTGGCGCCCGTAACAATCAGCGCGCGGCGTCCGAATCCGGCTGCCAGCGCCGGCAACTGACGCCGCACTCCTGCACCGAATAGGATCTGCGCTGCGGTTGCAAATTCGAATTGCATGCCGCTACCAGCCGTTATCGTCAGGGAATACGTTGCTGTATTTCGCGCTCGTCCTTGGCTCCGCCATCATCCCGGCCACGCGATCGCGCCATACCTGGTAGTGAGCCGTTTCCTTGTGCTTCGCCGGCGCTTCCGGATTACGGTACACCTCGACCAGAACGAAACGCGACGGATCGGCGGAATCCTGAATGACATCGAAGCGCGCAATACCGGGTTCCTTTACGCTGGAGCGTGCATTTTCGATGCTCGCTTCGCGGAACGCCTCGATCTGTTCGGGGAGAACATGAACGTGTACATGAACAATTAACATGATGATTTCGAAATGTGTTCCTATACTAGGACAGATGCCGTGTCCGTACTTTGAGCCGCGACACACTGTATCGTCGCAGTACCCCAACGCGCGGCTGCCGTTGCTCCAGGAGCACGCCGGTTTTTGCCACGCCGGGAACGAGCCACTCGAAACTCCTCTCGCGATGCGCTTTCGCTATTGCAATCAGGGATATTCGCGCGGTGCTTGCGAACACTTTCCGAGCGCTGAGACGCGCTCCTGTTTGCGCTATCAATTAAACCGTTTGACCGGAACCGAATTTGAAATCGCGATTATTGAAGAGCAGGATTATGCTCCGACCGCGTGGCGGGTCGTGAAATATTCCATGGAGCAGGAGCGGCTGGAACCTGAGATTCAGGATTGCTGCATACGGGCACAAGTCGTGGCGTTTTGCCGGGCGTATCTGGTCCGCTTTTCGTGAAAAGTTACTATGGCGCATTCCAAATCCGATCTCCTCACGGTGGAATCAAGAGGAGCAATTACTTCCCGCACTGTTCGCGAAACGCAGTCCGAGTATTCGGAAATTTGCCTGCCGAACGACGCGAACCTGCTCGGCAATATGCTCGGCGGCCATGTGATGCATCTGGTGGATCTCTGTGGCGCCATTGCCGCGATGAGGCATGCGCGTTGCACGGTCGTCACCGCTTCGGTCGATCAGATGAGCTTTCTCCATCCTGTTCACGTCGGCGAACTAGTTCGCTTGAAATCGCAGGTGAACCGGGTTTTCCGCACTTCCATGGAAGTCGGTGTGAAAGTCTGGGTCGAGAATCTGGTAGATGGAAATCTGCGGCACACGTCCTCGGCCTATCTGACATTTGTGGCACTCGACAGGGCCGGGAATCGGGTTGTGTTGGCTCCTGTGATCCCCGAAACCGAAGAAGAGCGACGTCGCTTTGATGAAGCCGCGGAGCGGCGCGCGTACCGTCTTGCGTGCAAAGCCAAGACCAG
>DAISJE010000608.1:0-2786 GCA_036821665.1 Bryobacteraceae bacterium
CAGCGGAGCTATCGCGTTAGTAGGTGCGCTTTCCATTAGTTATCAGCTCGGTGCTGAATTGCTGAATTTCGGCGCATTTCTGGCGTTTACAGGAGTGAACTTCTCCGCGTTCACACATTATTATGCGCGCGGGAAGAATCGTCATTGGAGTTATCTGATCCTTCCGCTGGCTGGGTGCGCTGTTTGCCTTTATATCTGGTTCAGCTTGCGCTGGCAAGCGAAGTTGTTAGGGTTTACGTGGCTTTGCATAGGGGCTGCTTACGCATGGATCAGGCGTCGGTCGATGATGAAGCCGGTTTGATATTTCTATCCTTCATCACGCAAGGCAATAACCGGGTCAACACCCATCGCTCGCCGTGCGGGGATGTAAGTCGCGAGAAGCGCAATTACGGTCAGAAGAACTGCTACTGCGATAAACGTAGTAGGATCGGATGCCTTGACGCCATATAGGAGACTCGCGAGGACTCGAGTGATTGCGAACGCAATGGCCACGCCGACGACAACACCAATCCCAGCGGGTGTCATGCCTTGACGGAGAATCAATTTCAACACTTGACCGCGATCCGCGCCAAGAGCCATGCGGATGCCGAGTTCCTGCGTTTGCTGCTCAACCGCGTAGGACATTACTCCGTATATTCCGATTGCCGCCAGAATGAGCGCGATTGCGGCGAAAATACTGAGGAGCAGCATATTGAAGTGCTGGCGCGACACGCCCTGCGCGAGCACTTCTTCCATGGGGCGCACTTTCGAAATCGGCATTTGCCCGTCTACAGACTGAAATGCCTTCTGAACGGCCGTTCTAAGTGAGTTAGGATCGGCCGCCGAGCGAATGCACCACGCTGCCGGCAACACGCCGTTCGCCAGTTGTGTCAAGCCCTCAGGGACCTGGCTCTGCGGGATATACATGACGGCCACATCGTTATCTCCAAGCCCCGTTTCTCGCACATTCCCGACAATGCCGACGATTTGACGAGGCGGATCGTCAAACTGAGGACCAAGCCCTTTGCCGATCGTAATGACTTGGCCGACCGGATTTTCTTTTGGCCAGTACTTCTTGGCCATCGCCTGATTAATGAGGACAACCTTCGCCGAATTTGTGGTGTCGCGCTCAGTTAAAAGGCGGCCACGCATGAGCGGGATTTTAAATACGGCAAAATAATGCGGCGTGACGAAGCGCCACTGTTCGTCGCCGTTGTACGGACCCGATTTCGGAGGCTTGCCGGCTATGTTGAAGGGCAGGTCTATATCGCTTTCGGTAGGAAGCATGACGGTCATAGCCGCCGCCTGCACACCCGGCACCGCTTCGATTCTTCGAATCACCTGAGTGGCGAAGTTGTCTACCTTTTCAGTTGTGCTGTAGCTCTCGCCGGCAAGCGAGGTGTGCAGCGTTAAGACATGGCGGGGATCAATTCCTGCATTCACGGTGCTCAACCCAACAAAAGTGCGGATCAGCAGTGCAGCAGAAACGAGCAGCACCAGCGCGAGGGCCATTTCGGCACCGACAAGAACCTTGCGGACGCGGTTCTGCTTGCGCCCGGTTCCGGAACGACCGCTCGCTTCTTTCAAGGTGGACGCGACGTCGGGATTTGAAATATGCAACGCGGGGAACAGCCCAAAGACGATGCCGGTCAAAAACGAGATGCCGATAGTAAATGCGACGATTCTCCAGTCGATGACAGAGAGCACGCTCTGGACCTGACCAGGATCGGTCAGCCGGGGAATGTTGCCCGGAACGAGTACGAGCAAACTCCGAACGCCCCACGCGCCGAGTAAGAAGCCGAAGATTCCGCCGAGGCTCGACAGAATTACGCTTTCGGTAAGTAGTTGCCGAACGACTCGCCAGCGGCTGGCGCCCACAGCAGCTCGAATCGCGAGTTCTTTCTGTCGGCTCGCGGCCCGCGCGAGCAGCAGATTCGCAACATTCGCGCACGCAATCAGCAAGACGAATATGACCGCGCCTAACAATACAAGAAGCGCCGTTTTGACGTCTCGCACCATGGCTTCGCGCATCGGTGTGACCGCCACGCTTTCGTTCTTGTCCATCCATTTAGGGTTCAGGCGGCGAAAGTCCTCGCCCCGGAGTTTCATCTCTGCGCGAGCCTGCTCGAGAGTGACTCCAGGTTTTAGCCGCGCGGCCGCGGCCAGATAATGCCCCTGATTTGTGCTGTTCGGGTCAGCTTGTAACGGAATCCAAACGTCGGCCGGCGGATCCGGTACAAAGTTACTTGGCATCAGACCGACAACCGGATAAGGATCGCCGTTCAACAGAATGGTTTTACCGATGATGTGCGGGTCGCTTCCAAAGTGCGAACGCCAGAGCTTTTCGCTGATGATGGCGGCCTTCGGACCATTGGGCGAGTCTTCCAACGATGTGAACGTTCGTCCCCTCATCGGGCCTATGCCGAAGACTTTGAAGTAATCGGCCGAAATATGGATGCCTTTCACTTGCTCGGGCCGGTCGCCGGTGGAGAGGTTGAGTCCGGGACCACCCTGATCGTAAAGGGCCATCGCGGAAAAAACGTTATTGTGGCGCCAGACCATGTATTTCGGAATGGAGTTGGAATACCCTGCGCCTCCGGGGTATTTACGCCCGAGTTTGACTAGCCGGTCGGGCTGCGGGTACGGAAGCGGCTGGAGAAGAACCTTGTTAACGACGCTGAAAATGCCGGTATTAGCGCCGATCCCCAACGCAAGCGCGGCGACGGCCACTACCGTAAAGCCGGGGTTCTTTCGCATCATGCGTACGGCTTGCCGGACGTCCGCAACCAGAGACTCCATGATGCTTC
>DAISJE010000609.1:0-2746 GCA_036821665.1 Bryobacteraceae bacterium
GGTTTTATGGAGATGCCGTATTTCAAGGGCAAGTGCGAGCCAATAACGCCCGCAGCCTTGGCTGCCGCCGGGCATGTGTTTGCATAATCGCGGTGACCGCCGTCCATCGAAAGCGAATCGGGAATGTCTACCGAACTCTTTCCGGGATAGTTCAATGGAAACGCCTTCCGTTGCGGGTCATATTGGCCCAACGTTAATGAGTTCGACCAAAGGACCCAGTTTCCCGTTTGGTGTCCGCCAATATACCGGTCAAATGCGATATCTGGAATAATTCTTGAAAGCGACGCCAGAATTTCCGGCGCCTTCGCCTTGTAAAAAGCCGCCAGCTTCGGATAATCCAACTCATTATCAATCGCTCGTGCAACATCCTGGTGATTGCAATTGTTCAGTGCGATGAAATACTGCATTACAGGCTTTTCATCGAGGACGGCCGGATTGAGCCGCATGTAATTCAGATCAAATCGCAGAGTCGCGTCATTTATCCGTTCAAGGTCATCATTGGTGATGTGGCCGTAACGCGAATCCCAGTTCGTAATCGGTTGCACAGGCGCTGCGGCTGGGGGCGCCATAGCGGAATCTTGGGCATTGCTTTCAGAAGAACCGCCGCCTTCAGGCTGCGGCGCACCTTCGGTGTCAAAAACTTCGCTGATTGTTGCCAAAGCGTTCTCGACGGACGGCGTTTCACCTCGGGGAAACGAAAAAGTAAGTGAACCGCGGTATCGCACTCCCGAGTAATCGTCACTAACGAGTGAGAAGACCACGCCCTTCGTTTTAACTTCAATACCCGTCACCCAGAGCTTTTCTCCGGCAACAAAGGTCCGGGTTCCCGCAGCGCCACTCGCCATCTGACCGAAAAGACCGTGCCCGATCTTTCCATTCTTATAGGTATTCGCAAGCACAAGTACGTTGTTAGTCTCGGCACAGATCACGCCACTCTTCTTGAGGGTCAGAGCCGATCCCGTGATCGCCATTGTGTTGTCTGCCGTGATGCTACTGAGCTTGTACCTGGCTGTAAGCGCCTGTTGAAGGCTCACGTCGTTTTGCTGATACGCATAAACGGCGACTGCAAATAGCAATAAGCTTGCGGACTTTAGCATCGTTCATCCTTTACTTCTACGAGACACGCGAGCGGGCTGCCCGATTCGACTTCTGGTACGATCTGTCTCTGGAGCGGGCAACAGCGCATTTCGCTCCTCAGAAGTGAATACGCAGTTCAGCAGAAAACTCCGCCAGTCGCGAGCGGGGGCGTAACGATGGATACGTCCTTTCTCGATAGCGACTTGTTTGAGCTGGCCGAGCTCACTTTAGAGGCATATCCCGAATCCGTCCCCTTCGAAAATTTCGGCTCTTATGAAATCAGCAAAGAGCCGATCGGCCGTGGAGGCATGGGCGAAGTCTTTCTTGCTTTTGACCACGCGTTAGATCGCCAGGTCGCCATCAAGTTCCTTCGGACCGTCTGGTTTGAGACCGATCTTCGCGCCCGTTTCGATCAAGAGATCAAAATTCTCGCAAAGCTCAAACATCCCTTTATTGCGCGCCTATATGAGGTTGGCGTTCACCCCAGCGGTGGGCCGTTCTTCGCAATGGAGTATGTCGAGGGGAAACCGCTCGATCAGTTCTGTTCTGACAAAACTGCTCACTAGAGGAGCGCTTACGCCTGTTTCGATCTATTTGTGAAGCGGTCGAATATGCCCACTCCCGGTTGGTGGTTCATCGGGATCTGAAGCCGTCCAACATTCTGGTGAAGGCCGATGGTAGCCCGATACTGCTTGACTTCGGGATAGCGAAACAACTGGAAAACATGACCGAGCCGGTAGCACATACGCAGACCGAAGCGCGCTTTACACGCGCCTATGCTGCTCCGGAGCAAATCCGGCGCGAGCAAGTTGGAGTTTACACGGATGTTTATGCGCTTGGCGTGGTCCTTTATGAACTCCTGGCCGGCAAACCGCCTTACGACCTTTCAAATTGCACGCCGGGACAAGCCGAGATCATTATCGCGGGTGACACGGAGCCGCCGAGGCCGTCGCTGTCAGTTAATCGTATGGCGGCGAGTCGAGCGGCCTGGAACGATCTCGATGTTCTATGTATCAAAGCGCTGAAGAAGGATGTCCAGCGCCGCTACCGCTCCGTTACAGAACTCATTCGCGACCTTGATCATTTTTTCAATGACGAACCGCTCGATGCGCGCCCCGACAGCCTCTCTTACCGGGCGCGCAAGTTTATTGTCCGAAATAGAACCGCTCTGTTCGCCACATCGGCGGTCGCGGCGTTGATAGCTGTGCTTGTGGGTTTTTACACATGGCGTCTTGCCAGTGCTCGTAATGCGGCGATTGACGAGGCAGCACGAACTAAGACCGTAGAACAGTTCCTCGAAAATCTGTTTGAAGGCGGCGATAAAGATGCCGGGCCTGCCAACGAATTGAAAGTGGTTACTTTGCTCGATCGTGGTCTTAAGCAATTGCCGAGCTTAAATCGCGATCCGTCTCTCCAGGCCGACCTTTATCAGACATTGGGGACAATTTATCGTCAACTCGGCAAGTTCGGCGAGGCCGATCAACTGCTGCAAGAGGCACTCTCACGCCGCAGATCGATTCCCGGGGACGGTCTTGCCGATACGATGCTCGCGCTCGCCACACTGCGGATCGATGAGGCCAAGCTTACCCAGGCTGAGAAGCTTTCGCGTGATGCGCTTGTCGGCGAGAGCAGACCGGTCATTAGGGATTCCACGGCGAGTGTGGATCGA
>DAISJE010000610.1:0-2738 GCA_036821665.1 Bryobacteraceae bacterium
TATGACCACCCGGTTCTGTTGTATTGAGGGCTGGAGCGTAATTCAATCCTGGGGCGGCGCGCGATTTTCCGATTTCACCAGGAAGTACTTTCCTCCGGCACAAAAGCTTCCGCCGTATGTTTATATGGCGACATCCGGCGAAGATTACTACGTCGGACTGGACATGAAGAGTGCGCTTCATCCGCAGACGCTACTCGCCTACGAGCATAATGGCCGACCACTCGAACCCGAACATGGAGCGCCGCTCCGCCTGGTGATTCCGGTAAAATACGGCATAAAGAATATTAAGCGTATCGGTCTGATTCGATATACGAACGACAGGCCCGGTGATTATTGGGCCGAAGAGGGTTATGACTGGTTCGCGGGTCTTTAACTTGAATTGTGACGGACGCTCCACTCTATTGCGGAACTTCGGGGTTCGCTTATAGCTCCTGGAAACCGGCGTTTTATCCGGAAAAGCTGCCCAGCGCGAAGTTTCTGTCCTACTACGCGTCGCGCCTCAACGCGGTTGAAATTAACTACACGTACCGGCGACTTGCATCGCCGAGCACGCTGGAGAAATGGATCGCCGCCACCCCCGACGGCTTCGTGTTCTTGCCTAAAGCGCACATGAAAATAACCCATGTGCTGAAGCTGGAAGACGCCGAGGGATTCACACGCGTTTTCCTCGATTCCCTTCAGCCGCTTTGCGCGCCCAAGCGCCTTGGACCGATTCTATTTCAATTAGCGCCAACGTTTAAAGCCGATCGCGAACGCCTGGCTAAATTTATAGGCTCGCTGCCAAAGAACATTCGCTTCGCCTTCGAGTTCCGGAATGCAACCTGGTTCGACGAGGCCGTGTATCAGATTCTTCGCGACTCCAATGTGAGCCTTTGCCATGCGGAAAACGAAAACCTGGAAACACCGCATGTATTGACGGCAGATTTTGTTTATCTGCGCTTACGAAGGCCGGAGTACAGCGAATCGGAGCTGGGCAGCATCGATTACCGGATTCGCCAATACCGCGATAACGGCTACCCGGTATTCGCCATTTTTAAGCATGAAGACACGCCTGCCGGAGCGTTGAACGCGGAAAAAATATTGAACGCGCAAGTGGCCGGGCCGTTGTTGTAGGACGGATGCTGAAGAACTGCTTACTGATTTAAGGCGGGCTGCGAGCCCGCCGAAGCCCGAGGGGCCGTCCCACTATTGCGCGTCGGGATCTACTTGCTGCGGACCCAAGACTCCGGCTTGCACTTTGTGCGTTAACTGTCCAGCGCGTTCCGCGGCTTGCTTGTAGACTGCGAACTCTTTGTCGCCTTCTTCTTTGCGGCCGGCCCGCCGCATCGCGATTGCCAAATGGTAATGCGCAGCCGGGTTATTGGGCTGCAGCTTCACTGCGCGCTCGAGCGGCGGAATGGCGTCAGCGGGCTTTCCGCCCTCGGTTAATGCACGGCCCCAACCTATCAGCGCATCTGCGAAATTGCCGTCAAGCTGCACCGCTTTCCCAAAATGCTGAATGGCTTCCGGCCAGTGATTCTGTTCCCGAGCCATTTCACCGAGCACGTATTCCGCACCGGCGTTGTTCGGATCGATGGCGAGTTCGGCTTCAAATTCTTTCTTAGCATCGCTGAAGGTGGTAGCGGTTTCGGGTTTTGAAAGGATTAGCCGGCCAATGCGGTAATGAATGCCGGGCAGGTTCGGGTTCTTTTCGAGAACAGTGCGATACTCCGCCATCGCATCGTCCCAGCGACCCTGAGCCTCCAGGGCCTCCGCGTTCAGTTGATGCACCTGGTAGGCAGATGGATTGGTAAACAACAGATCCTGAGAGGCCCGGATGGAAAGATCGGAAAAGACGTGGACGCTCAAGAATTGTACTTCGGGATCCTTCGGGAACTGACGCCGCAGCGCACGCAGGAAATCCAAGGCGTCATCCTGCCGGTTCAGCATCATGGCGCAATGAATACCGGCTTGTCCGATATCTTTTTTCAGATCGCCGCTTAGCGGCTGCGCATTCAGGCGTTTCAGGCGCGGAATGGCATCAGGACAATGACCCGTCTGCGCTAAATGCAAAGCGGCATTGATCTCGGTCTCGGGTGAGTGGGGAGTCTGCCCAAAAAGGAACGAGGCGCCCGCAAATAAAAGAATGGCCGGGCATGCCCGGCCACTACAAATCTGGTGAATAACTGACGTCAAAACAGATATTTTAAAGCAAACTGCACATTTCTAGCGCCTTGCGCGCTTTGGAGCAAGCCCAGCGTACTGCCCAGACCGGTATTTGGTGAGTTCAGAATGGGCGTGTTCGTAAAGTTGATGGATTCGGCTCTGAGTTCAATCTTCTGCCGTTCGGTAATGTTAAAGAATTTTGCGAGGCTTAGGTCAAGCGTGTGCAAACCAGGCCCGCGAACAGTAGCAACACCGCAAGTCCCGAACGTACCCGGTGCGGCGGGCCCGTATGAGGCCGGATCGAACCATTGATAGCCTCCGGATGGAGAGTTCTGCTCTCCAAATACGTTGGCCGGAGCAACGCAGTTGGCGCGAGAACCGCGCGAATTCGTACCGGACGCGTCGCCCGCTGAGACGGTAAGAGGGAATCCGGTATGGAGACTCAGAATTCCGTTAATCTGCCAATCGCCCACAACCGCGTTCACGACTTTGTTCATGTTCTTTCCGAACTTTCGATCGCGCCCTAACGGAAGATCATAGGTGGCATAGCTAGTCAGAACATGAGTCGCATCGTAGTAACAGGGACCCCATTC
>DAISJE010000611.1:0-2725 GCA_036821665.1 Bryobacteraceae bacterium
ACTTGAAACGGCTGCTCCTGTAGCCTTATCCGAAAGCCATGCTTGCGAAGTTCGCCACTGGCAAGATCAGCCTCGAAAATGCCGAAGCGGAAGACGCCGGAGGACTGATGCACTTCATGCACGATGTCATGTCTTTTCGTGTGAACTAACTATACCATTTGCCAACCAAAGGTACGGTTCGAATCTTAGCGAGATCAACGTATTGTTTGGACGCATTGTTTTGAACGGCTTAGCTGTACAAACGCCGGTCACCCAGAGTGCGAGCGGAGTCGATAGACGAACTCATCGCCTTAGTTCAGGCTGAACGTGTTGAGCGATTTAAGAGATCGTTCACAGAAACAAGGAGAACGGAAATGAAATCGAATCGCAGAATCAATCTAATGCTGGGGCTGGCCGGATTGCGTGGGTAGCTTTACGCTGCCGCATCAAACACAGTGGGGGATAGCGGTTTTGCCGGCTGGACATTACACGCTCACATTGGAGCATGCCATGCAGTCCGAAATCCTCAAAATCAGTCAGGGGACGCACGGCGTGGCTCTGGAGGTGCCGCATAGCGCCGCATTTACCGGAACTTCCGGCGGTAGTTTTATATCTATTGTCGGGAACCGAGTTCGCGAGCTCCATCTGGCTCCGGTTGGACTGACCTACAGCTACGGGATGCCGAAGAATGAGAGGCGGCAGATTTTGGGACGACTTCCGCATCGGACCGTTGTTGCTGTCGCGGCAGCCGCCACAAAGTAGCGCTTGACGGCAGTAACGCGTGGCCGGCGCTGAACGACCGAGAGATGTCGCGATGCGCCGGCGCCGCTTGGCGTAGACACTCCCGTAGTGCGTGTGGCCAGTTTATTTTCTGTGGTTCGGCCATGTCGATATGATCAGTGCTCACGCGGTCTCAAGATTATCCATATCTTCAAACATTCGTGCTGGATGACTTACCTTCATACCGGGCTCCAAAGCGTCGTCTTCATGGCCGGAAGTTACGGCAGCAGCCGCATGATTGATCTGAACACCGCGGCGTTCAGGGACCAGAAGTGGAGTGCCCCTGGGCTTGGTCGGGGCCATGGCACAAATAACCAATGCGCAAGTGCCGAAGCAACGAGGCCGCCAACGTCAGAAGAATCGCAATCACGCGCGATCTATCGGGATCGGCTGACCTACGGGAAGGGCATCAACGCTAAAGTTTGCACGGTGGACATTCAACACGCGAATGCATACGTTTGACGCCCCTTAGCCCCGTTTCATGATGCACCAGAAACGGGCGCGTCAGAAATCCCGCAAGATCTCCCCAAGCATAAAGCACCTGAGTCTTAAAAATCTGTCCAAAAGTGACCACATCTGACATTCCTGCTCGGCCACCAAAGCTGTTTAATCGAGGGAGGATATCAAGGCTTAATCGTGCAGAATCACATTCAAGAGAGAACTATGGACCTCAAGGCCGCCGTTGTACGAAACGAAGCCCAGTTTTCGGAACTTGTTCATAAAGAAGCTCACACGCGGACGTGTCGTCCCGACCATTTCTGCGAGTGTTTCTTGGCTTATCTTTGGAAGGATCAACTCCGGTTTTCCCTCCTTGCCGAAGTTCGCTAGCAGCAATAGAATACGTGCGAGCCGCTTTTCGCTGGAGTTGAAGATCTGATCGACTAGATCCTCTTCAATGCGAGTACTGCGGAAGAGCACATACGTGAGGAATAGGGCTGAGAAGCTCGGCTCCGCGTGGAGCAACCGAATAATCTCCCGTTTCTGTATGCAAACGATCGAGCAATCAGTCATCGCGCTGGCGGTTGCCATTCGCACCGCCTGACCGGATAAACAGCCCTCGCCAAAAAAAGCTCCTCGATCCAAGGATCCCGATGACAGCCTCCCTCCCCTGTTTTGAGATAACCGTGAGTTTCACGCGTCCTTTCTGGATGTAAAACACCGCGTCGGCGATATCACCCTGCGAAAAGATGACTTGTCTCTTTCGGTACTGGGGAATGGTCCTTCCCGGACCGACTTTGGCGAGGAAAGCCTCGGGGTCGAACAATTTCCGTTTTCCTGCCATGCGCTCTTGCTATGACAGTGTCGCAGATACGAAGAGAAATCGTAAGCGGCTGAGAACTTCAGCGCTCTCCCCACTTCAGCTTCTCTCTCAGCACGTCAAAGAAAAGCATCTTCGGCGGCCGAATCAACTGGATCGTTTTGGCGGATGCGCGGCAAACGATGTGATCGCCGCGCGAGAGCGGTTCACCTACCTGCCCGTCAATAGTCAAATACGTTCCGTCTTCACCGTGATTCAGAATTTGAATTACGCTGTTTTCAGGTACGATCACCGGCCGATTTGTCAGCATATGCGGGCAAATAGGCGTGATGCACAGTGCCGCCACGGACGGGAAGATGACGGGGCCGCCCGCCGAAAGTGAATAGGCGGTAGAGCCGGTAGGGGTGGAAACGATTAGTCCGTCGGCTTTGTAGGCGGCGACGAAATGATTGTCGACGTGAGTGTCCAGGTCGATCATACGCGCCAGTTCAGATTTTGTAACCACTACATCGTTCAGTGCCGAATAAGACGCAATCTTCCGCCCTTGACGGACGAGCTCGCAATCCACCATACGGCGAAGGCCGATGCGGTGCTCGCCGCGAATTGCCCGTTCGAGAGGTGGCGTGCAATCATCAATCCAAGCACAAGGCCGGCAGACTCCGCGATCACCGCGGCGATGGCCGCACCTGCGATCCCGAAGTCGAACAC
>DAISJE010000612.1:0-2705 GCA_036821665.1 Bryobacteraceae bacterium
ACACGCGGTGAATCGCCTCCACCAGATTGTGCCAGCGACTGTGTTCCTGCCGCAGGTACTTACGCCCCGCAGGTGTGATGCGGTAATACTTTGCTTTACGGTTGTTTTCGGACGTGCCCCAAAAGGAAGCAATTAATCCCTGATCTTCGAGCCGATGCAGCGCCGGATAAAGAGAGCCGTGTTCCACCTGCAGTACCTCGTCGGAGGTGCGTTCGATGACATGCGCGATCGTATGTCCGTGGGCGGGGGCGGGCAGAACCGTCTTCAAAATCAGTATGTCCAGCGTGCCCTGAAGGAAATCTCCCCGTTTATCTTCTCTTGTTTTACGTGGCATTATCCGTATGCAAACCTTATACCACAAGATTGTCTCCTGGAACGAACTCACTCATGAAGAAACTGATTAACAAGCCGGAACATGTGGTCGACGAGATGCTGGACGGCCTACTTGCTATTTATCCAAGCCTGGCACGTCTCGCGGACTACAACGTCATCTTGCGCGCGGATGCCGAAGCAGTGCGAGACAGCCAAGTCGCGCTCATCTCCGGCGGTGGAAGCGGGCACGAACCGGCGCACGCGGGTTTTGTTGGAGCCGGCATGTTGAGCGCTGCCGTTGCGGGTGAAGTATTCACGTCGCCTCCGGTAGAAGCGGTATTGGCCGCGATCAAAGCGGTCGCAGGCCCACGCGGCGCGCTGCTGATCGTAAAGAACTATACCGGTGATCGTTTAAATTTCGGGCTCGCGGCGGAAATGGCGGGTGCCGCAGGCATTCCGGTTGAAACGGTGCTCGTTGCGGACGATATAGCACTGGCGGCAACCCACGAGCATTCCAATCGCCGCGGCATTGCCGGGACCGTCCTGGTGCACAAAATTGCCGGTGCTGCCGCAGCGAAAGGCATGGCTCTCGATCAAATTGCGGAATTGGCACGCGCCGCTGCTGAAGATGCCGCAACCATCGGCATTTCTTTATCGGCCGGGACCGTGCCCGCTGTCGGTAAACCGAGCTACACGCTCGGCGAGTTGGAAATTGAGTTGGGATTGGGCATTCATGGCGAGCCGGGCATTCGCAGAGGACTGCTTCAAACTGCCGACGAACATGCTGATGAAATGGTGGATGCAATTCAATCGGTGCAGCCTCTGAGTGTCGGTGAGCAGGTCGCCTTACTGGTCAACAACCTGGGCGCAACCACGACGATGGAGCTGGCCATCATTGCAAAACAGGCAATAAAAAACCTTGAATCCCGTGGCATCGTCGTGCAGCGTGTCTACGCAGGAACATTCATGTCATCTCTTGACGCAGCGGGCGTGTCTATATCTGTGATGAGGGTAAATGAACAGCGGCTGCGACTGCTGGATGCGCCCACTTCTGCGCCAGCCTGGCCAAATGTATCGACAGAACCAAGAAAACCCGTTACAGTGAGAACAATACGCGCGGATACCCGCGAGACGGCCAATTTAGCCGCGCCTCCGGGCGAACAAACCGGGTTGCACCGTGCTATCGGCGCCGCTTGCGATGCGATCATCACCGCAAAAAACAGCTTGACCGAAATGGATCGCCTTGTAGGCGATGGTGATTTAGGCATTAACTTGGCCCGCGGTGCGGAAGCCGTAAAAAAGATGCTACACGCGGCGAGCAACGATGTAGCAGACACTCTGCGCTCAATTGCGGAAACGCTTCAGCGCGCCGTAGGCGGATCCTCCGGACCGTTGTATGGCGTGCTGTTCCTGCGCGCGGCTAATACGTTGCAGCGCCAAGATCCGAGCGACCCAAAACTCTGGGCGCTCGCCTGTCGCGAGGGCTGCGATGCTGTCAGCGAGATCGGAGGAGCGGTTGCGGGCGACCGCACGATGCTCGATGCGTTAATTCCATTTGCAACCGCCTTTTCTGCCGGGCTTGAGGCAGGCCAGCCGATTTCGCAAGCCATAACCAACGCGGCGACCGCAGCGGAAGAAGGTGCAAAGAAAACCGCCGAGATGCTTCCGCGCCGTGGCCGTTCGAGTTACTTGGGTGAGCGTTGTCTGGGACAGCCAGATCCCGGTGCTATTGCGGCTGCCATCTGGTTGCGAGCGATCGCAAAGAGTATTGTGAGCGAATGAGGGCGTGATGCAGCCTTTGCAGCCTTTCTATCTGGCTTTGAACATGTCAGGAACGGTGTCAGCGGGCGCCTATACGGCAGGCGTCATCGATTTCCTGGTCGAAGCGATGGACGCCTGGTACACAGAACGCTCGCAGCAGATGCAGCAATTCGGGAGCGACTATGAGCGCTGGACGATTCCACCTCACGAACTTGAGCTCGCAGTAATGGCAGGCGCGTCAGGCGGAGGCATAACGGCAGCGCTCGCTGCAGCCGCGCTGAACCAGAGCTTTAATCACGTGAGAAACCAGTCGCCGGAATCGAATGAGCCAGTTAACACGCTGTTTCAAAGCTGGGTGCGGGATATCGATTTGGCCGGATTGCTGGGGCATGCAGACCTGGACGCGAACCACAATAATGTCGTCTCGATTCTCGACTCCACTCCGATTCGCGAGATCGCGTCGCATGCCTTGCAGATCACGGCTCCATTGAACGAGCGGCGGCCGTGGGTGCGCGACGGTTTGCAGGTCGTTCTCACACTCACGAATCTGCGCGGCGTCCCGTATGCTATCGAATCCGAAACAGCCGCATCGGAGCGCACGCTGTACTATGCGGACCGGCGCGACTTCGAAG
>DAISJE010000613.1:0-2681 GCA_036821665.1 Bryobacteraceae bacterium
TATTTGCATTGGTTGATACCCTCGCCAAGACGATTCTGACCTGCGTGCCGGAACCTCCGTCCGACGCTCGCCCACAGGCAATTGCGCGAGCAAAGGAACGCTACGACCGTTTGATGAAGACTGCCGGCCAGAGTATGTTCAACGGTGCTCAGACAGCAATGCAGGATCTGACGGGACATGGGGCGAATTGACGACGAGGGGCGGAAATTCCGGCTCCGGCCGAGAAAGCCTCGCCTCAGTCGAAATGAACACGCTGGATGGTCGAGTGGATTCAAGCTGCTGATAAACTACGCTCGCAGCACGAGCAAAAGGCAAATCCGCAGCGCCTATGCCGGGAAAGGAGGACCGGGACGTCCGTACCAGCAGCGTTGCGCAGTGCGCGTAACGTATCTCGGAAACAAGATATACGGACAATGGAAGGCGCATGGCCGATACCTGGCGCGAGAAAGCGCCGCACACGGAGCCGGCGACAAGCGCTCCGGTTTCAGCCGCGATAACGAAGCGGTCGATATAGCGTCAAAGCTGGATGCCTGGCAGAAAGCGGGCGATCAACGCCTCTGGAAGCTGATAGTATCTCCCGAATTCGGTGAAAGGGTCGATTTGATTCGGCTGATACGGGATTTAATGCACCGCATGGCCGAGGATCTCGGAACCGAGCTCGAATGGATGGCAGTGGAACACTACAACACCGAACACCCGCATGTCCACATCGCCGTGAGGGGTTTGAGAGCTGACGGCGCCACATTACGCATGAGCCGCGAATACGTGCAAAAAGGAGTTCGGGAAATTGCTGAGCACCTTTGTACGCGCCAGCTTGGATACCGCACACAGCTCGATGCCGCCGAGGCCGAAAGGCGTGAGATTGCGGAGAAGCGGTTCACATCTATTGACCGGCAACTCGTCAAAGGCGCGCGGGAGATCAGTTTGACAGACGCGCAGCAATACTTTATTGAGACCGTCCCGATCCGTGATCAGCATAAGTTTGCGCGGCTCGCCGTCCTCCGGCGGATGGGCTTGGCGGAATCAACTGGAACGGGAAGCTGGTTAATGCGCCGGGATTTCAAACAGGTCCTTCGAGCCATGCAGCGAGCCGCCGACCGGCAGAAAACGCTCGCAGCGCACGGGGCTTTGCTCTCGGACGAGCGACTTCCGGTCGAAGCCCTCGAGTTCTCTCGCATGGCAAACGTCGAGGGTCGCGTCTTAGTTCATGGCCAAGAAGAACAATCCGGGCGGAGCTACTTGATGCTGGAAAGCACGAACGCAAAAGTGTATTTCGTCCCCTACACGCACGCGATCGAAGATGCCCGCAGCCGCGGCGAATTGCGCGTCAACTCGTTTGTGCGGATACGAAAGATCTCCACTGACGGACGCGTGGAGATCGAAGATC
Organism: Bryobacteraceae bacterium; assembly: GCA_036821665.1. Classification (GTDB taxonomy): domain Bacteria; phylum Acidobacteriota; class Terriglobia; order Bryobacterales; family Bryobacteraceae; genus Bog-105. The sequence continues at coordinate 1,388 of DAISJE010000613.1, forward strand.
TGGGCAACGCCGATCGCTTATTGAGCAACGAGCAGTATTTCACCCATGCTGCAAAGAAACTTCTTGACCAGGGAATCATGCCGGTCGAGGACGGCTGGGGCGGCTGGCTGGGGCGATATCAGGCCGCGCTTGTCAAATCAACTAGCGAGATAATGCAGCAGCCATCAAGGTCTCTTACACTTGAGCATGAACGCAAGCGACAGCGAGGCCGGTCACTTGGACGGTGAGGCGCTTTCGTATTCGGTTCTTTTGGTTTTGATCTATTAACCGCTTGCGGCAAGTTTCCGGTAACCGGAGTTGATCGGCATAGGGGCGGCCGTCACCCACCGACCCCTGCCACACGACCCGGCGTACGGGTCCGTACAGGGCGGTTCGAGAACTGAGGCCATTACTCGTCGAGCAATGACCGAAGGCCAAGCGATTTGAAATAGGCATTGGAAGGCTCTACGGAGAGAGCTTTGGCCGTGCGAGATACCAGGGACCAAGACCACTTCCAGCGGTATTATTCGCCAGTCGCGGGCGGACCCCCACATCTAGCAGTGCTGCCCGACGACGACGCTGGGTTTTCCATTGTCGCCACAGAGCAGCCCGCAATCGCAATCGGACCCAACGAGTCAAGCCAATCAGCACCTCCGGCGTTTCGCAGAATCCCAAAATAGTTTCGCCAGCCTCGGATGTACGGAGCCAGTTCCTCTGCTTTGGCTTTCCTCAAAGCGCGTGCCCATACTTAGAAAGCCAATATCAAATTCAGCAAAGTCAGGAGTAAATTTTACGGATACTACATCGCGTCGAAAAGTCTTCTCAACCTTAGCAGTTGGGACGGGCTTCCTCCTTCGTTTGTCGTAACTTATAACATCCTTTGCCTCACAAATGCCTGCGCGAAGCACGGATAGATCTTGCACGAAGGAACGGGGTTGTTCATTGACGCTGACCGCCAACAAGGACAACCTTCGGATTACTCAATAAACGCTGCTGCGCACGATGCATAGCTCCGCGCCACATAGGGGGAGGGCGCGATGATCCAAGAACGGCCCTGCTCTGCTTTCACACCTACGGTTAACAGTCACCGATCGATTTTGCACCAACGCTGATGCATTTCATAACACTGGATTCAGCATTGAAGGCCAAACCGGGTTCTTGGACATCGAGAAATGATTCATTAGGCTGTATAGATCCGCTGTGGTCCGGAAGGTAGAGAATACCCAGCATCCAGGCTCCAACCGGATTACCAAATACATGGCCGTATCTCGCGATCTATGCAGGCGATGTGCGCTCAGTTTCCGGTTAGCGCGTC
>DAISJE010000614.1:0-2665 GCA_036821665.1 Bryobacteraceae bacterium
CAGCCGCCGATGATTGGTCATCTCATAGAGTTCGGTAAATGTATGGTCGAGGCTGGTCTGTTCGGCGGCGGTATGGACTTCCGTTTTCGTCACGGCCGTCCAAAGCTGCTGGATACTGCGGGTGGATTCGGGACTGAATGTTCCGCGGTTCATGGCAGGCCACTCGTTCGTCAACATAATGTCGACGTATGCGCGGGAGAGATCCAGGATCTGTCGTCCGGGCGCGTCGGGAAGACCTTTTGCCGAACGGGCGAGACTGACGAGACTGTTGGCTTCCGCCTCGGCATTTCCCTCCGCAATCTCAAAGTTGGTCCAGACCGTATAAAGCATGAAACCGAGAATGACAGCGTAAGTGGTGCCTACTACCGTTACCTGCCATCCGATAAGGTCGTTATGCTGCCGGCGCTGCTCTAGTGGCCATATCCGCTGAAGGATCCACAGGAAAGCAACTGACCCGGCGACGATTGCCAGCACGATCACAACATTCTCGAATGTGTTCAGCACCTTCATTCTTTCCTTGCTTCGATCAGTGCTGAATTATACGACGGCAGCCCGCGGGCTCAATGATTAAGGTGCTCCAGGGGCAGTCAGTGCCGCGAAGTCGTCAGGCGTATCGATATCAATTGCCGCTTCGGGCAGGGGAATTGCTTTCACGCGAGCATTGCGTCCGCGTATAATCCGGCGCGCGCCCGAATCGGGCGAAAGGGCCGCTAATTCCGGAAATAGTTCGCGTTTAAAAAATGCGGGTACGCCCAGCGTGCCGTTGTATTCAGCCGCGACAATATTGGTCTCGCTATCCGCCAACAACCGCTGCATGTCCGAAAGGTGTTTTGCGGTCACTAATGGCTGATCTGCCAGCACGATGGCGATTGCCGCCACGGCCGGCTCTAATTGCAGCAGACGCTCGAGTCCCGTCGTGATGGACGATCCCATGCCGGCGGGCCAGTTTTCGTTGTGAGCGATTTCGACCGGTAGGGCCACAATCGCATCGCGCACCGACGGCGCCTCCGCGCCCACTACCACAATGACAGGGCTAAGACGTGCGTCGACGACATGAATAATAGCCCGTTCAATCAGTGTCTTGCCTTGAAAGCGGAGCAACTGTTTGGATTGGCCCATGCGCGTTGCAGCACCTGCCGCAAGCACGATGGCGGCCGTGGACTGAGTATCCGGATCGGCGCTCAAGCCTTCTCGCTTTTGAGCAGGTGAACCTTCGAAGGCGCGGGCCGGCTTCCGGCAACCACCGTTACAGCTTCCAACTTGCCCAGTTCCCTTCGCGCGATCTGTGACCAGGTGCTCGAGCTATCCAGTTTCAGATACGCGCGCCAGTGGCGAACGGCTCCCATCACATCGCGCATCGCCTGATGAAGGAGCGCCAGGTTGTAATGTGCGTCCGCGTAGTTGGGCTGCAGCCGCAACGCTTCTTCATAATGATGGCGCGCGGCGGGCCCGTCGCCCTGCTCATCGTAAAGATTGCCCAGGTTGAAATGCGCAAGCGCGTATTTGGGATCTACTTGCAGCGCTTTTTTGTACTGCTCCTCGGCGTCGGACCAGGCATGCCCGTTGAAAAATACAGTGCCTAAGTTCACTAGCGCCCCGGCGGAACCGGGGTCCAGAGCCGCTGCTTTCTGATAAGCGTCTATGATCTCGTCGAATGGCGCACCGGTTTGCTCCAACTCCAGCCCGTGCTCAAACCAACGATCCGCCTCCAATTTATTGCGAAGTTTCTCCGCAATATCGGACGAATGTTTTTGCGATGACGGCAGCCGCAGAAGCTTGTTGATCTCTTCTTCGGCAAAATCGAACAGCATTTGGCCGGACCCGGGTTCGAGCTTCTGCTTTCCGATCTGAATACGGACCCGACGCCCATCTTTATAAACCTGAAAATCGTTTCCCGAAAGAGGGGATTCCTTCAGATAGGCGCGTAGCGATTCGAGCGCCAGCCGGATACGCCGCGGGTGGGCGTTTTCGGCGCGCAGGCGCGCGATCCGCTTCAGCGTAAGCAGATCGGCGAAGCTGTAGCGCTCAAGCTGTGGGACGAGTTGTTGCCGCTCCCATGCCCTGAGCTTACGGCCCTCAATTTTGAGCAACCGACAGACTTCCTCGCGGGTGTAAGCCGCACCCGCTTCTCGGACCGAGGCCGGCGAAGGATGTTGCGAGTCGTCTCGCAGCACACGAAGATGATAGCACCGCGCGCTGAAGCGCACTGTTCATGATCGTGCCGGATTCTCAAAAGTGCCTGAGTTTTAACAAGCCTGGCATGTGCATGTGCCGCTTCCCTAGCCTTCGTCAGGTGGATTGACGCCGGCGAGGTGTCCCTTTGCCGAGGACTCGGCTCCCGGTGGTTCACGGAACGGTTCCACCGAAATGCGTTCGTAACACACTTCCAGTACGGTCAGGTGTTCTGTGCCGCCCGGAGCTTGGAGAAGTACGCGATCGCCCACTGTCGACTTCATCAAGGCGCGCCCCAGAGGCGACACCCAACTGATGTGGTTGCGGTTGAGATCGACCTCGTCGGTGCCTACGATGCTCACCACTCGCTCCGTTCCCGCAGCATTGGCATAGCGCACGGTCGCTCCGAAGAATGCCCTCGTCGCTGCCTGCCCCGCTCGCGGAGTTTCCGGGTCAACTACTTCCGCGGATTCGATTTGCTTCATAAGAAAGC
>DAISJE010000615.1:0-2664 GCA_036821665.1 Bryobacteraceae bacterium
CGATGATTACGGCAATAGCGTAGAAGATGGGCCGCTCGACGTCGCGCGCCGCCGCGCGGATCACATCCAGAAGGCTGTAGCTTTGGCCGTGCCGCGCCGCTAGTTCGCGGAAAATATTTTCCACCATGACAACCGCTCCATCGACGATGATTCCGAAATCGATCGCTCCGATGGACAGCAGGTTCGCTGGAATATGACTCAGATCGAGACAGATAAAAGCGAACAGAAGCGCGAACGGAATAGTCACTGCGACAATCAACGCCGTGCGCACGCTGAAAAGCATCAAACCGAGGATCAGGAGCACCAGAATCATGCCGCGCAGCAGATTCCGTTCAACGGTGCGAGTGGTCTCCTCGATCAGATAGCTGCGGTCGTAATAAGGAACTACCTTGACATCGCGCGGCAGGACATGCTGGTTCAGCTCGTTTGTTTTATCCTCCACACGCTTCAAAATGACCTGGGCCTGTTCGCCGACTCGCATCAGGATGACGCCCTCGACGGCCTCCTGCTGACGCATGTATCCGAATTGCCCCAGCCGCACGGCGTGACCGATCTGGACTTTCGCTACGTCGCGCACATAGACCGGAATGCCGTTATGCGTTGCCAGCACAACGTTCCCGATATCAGCAGTGTCTCTAACCAAACCTAGTCCGCGAATGTAATAGATCTGGCCGCCCTGCGAATAAAAGCCGCCGCCTGCATTGGCATTGTTGGCGCTGAGCTGCTGCTGCACTTGAGCAACGGAAATCCCATAGGTAAGCAGCTTGTTGGGATCGAGCAGTACCTGGTATTGCATGGTGGTGCCGCCAAAACCGGAGTCGTCCGCCACGCCCGGTATGGACCGGTATGCGCGCTCGAGTAGCCAGTCTTCGATGGTTTTTAACTGCTGTGGTGTCCGATCGGGGCTTTGTACAACGTAGCGGTAAATCAGCCCACTCGGACTGTAGAGCGGCGATAACACGGGTGTAACGCCCTGGGGCATGGTTGCGTTCGCGACGCGCTCAAACGCTTGCTCACGGACGAAGTAGGGATCGGCGTTGTAGTCGAAATTCATCTGAACGGAGGAGAGCCCGTACAGGGAAATCGACCGAAGCGACTCGAGACGCGGAATCCCGTTCATTTCGATTTCAATCGGAATGGTGATGAGCCGTTCGACTTCCTCGGCCGCGTGTCCAGGCCATTGCGTAATGATTTCGACGTGCGGCGGAGAGAGATCGGGGTAGGCGTCGATGGGCAGCTTCTGGAAAGCGATGCCGCCCCAGACCATCAGCGCCAGGGAAGCGATGACGATAAGAAAACGCTGCGAGAGAGCGAACGAGACCAGGCGTGCAATCATTCCGGAGAGCGCCTATTGATAGCTGCTGGCGAATTGCAGAAATACGCTGCCTTCGGATACTACGTCTTCGCCTTCCTTCAGCCCGTTCCGAATCTCCACCGCGCCATCCTGCTGCGCGCCCAATGCTACAGACCGTCTTGCAAATGTGCGCGGGTGCACTTCGACATAAACGAACGGCTCGTTTTCCGAGTCATGGAGCACCGCCGAAACGGGCACGCTAAGAACGTTCTTTTCGGTTTTCGTGCGGATTACAGCATCCAGATACATATCTTTTTTCAGTAGATCGCCGGAGTTTCGAGTGACGATACGAACCGGAGTTGTGCGGGTGTCGGGATCAACCATGGCGCCAATATAAGAGACCCTGCCCTGAAAGGTTCGCCCAAGCGATGAGCTTGACTCTTCGACGGGATCGCCCACATGAACCGAGGGCAGATCGCGGTCGAAAATATGGCCCTGAACCCAAACCGTCGACGTGTCGCTTAACAGGAAACAAGTAGTCGATCCGGCCTGAATCAACTGGCCGGGCGTAACGAGTTTCTGTACCACCGTGCCAGTGATGGGCGCGCGAACGGCAAGATCGGGGCTAATCGGCACACCTTGCTCTTCGGCGTTTTTAAGCTGCTGTGGTGTAATCGCAAAAATTTTGAGGGCCTGTAGGCTGTTTTGAACATCGGTTGCTGCGTCGTTGTACGCGGCCTGTGCTGCTTCCATGTCCTTCTGGGCTGCGGCGCCGTGGGCAAGCAGCTCTTTCATGCGATTTAGAGCTTTCAGCGCCAGTTCCTGTTGATCCTGCGCCTTTCTGTAGGTTGCTATTGCATTGGAAATATCCGGGCTGGCTACATAAAGCAGCGGGTCTCCTGCTCGCACGTGCGATCCATAGTCAACCAAAATGCGAGTGATGGGGCCACTTACCTGGGTAATTGCCGAGGTAGTGTGATCGGCGTCCCAGTCTACCGTGCCGGTTGTATCAATTCTGGTTCGCCATGCAGCACGACGCACGGGAATGAGGCGCAGATGCGGAAGCTGGTCCTGCGATACCGTAAACAGACTAGCGTCGATCGGCTGTGCTTTGTCGGGAAGATCGGTTTTTGCCTCGTTTGAAGCTCCACAACCAGTTTGAAGCAATGCCAATAGCAGGAGTAAAACGCCCGCTGAGCTGGCGCGATTGATCTTCGCCCAGTCACTCATTCGTGTAATGTCATCTCCCGATCATATGGCAACGAACCGCTCCTGAGAATGAAAGCTAAATATAACGCACGGTTTCGCGAGAATGTTGCAGAGAGCGGATCAAGACGATGGACGCCGGCGCCCTTCCGGTGGTTGCGTCA
>DAISJE010000616.1:0-2628 GCA_036821665.1 Bryobacteraceae bacterium
TGGTTGACGGCGCGCCTCTGGTTCTCGATACGCGCGATCTGGAAATCCAAGGAATTGAGTGCCAGGGCAGAGAGGTTCCCTATCAGGTTGGCTTGCGCGATCCGATCCTTGGTTCTTCGCTTACGATCGAAGTGCCATCCACCGCCGATTCCGTTCTCATTCATTATTCGGCATCTCCACAGGCAAGCGGTTTGCAGTGGCTCAGTCCGGAGCAGACCAGCGGAAAAAGTCAACCGTTCTTGTTCAGTCAGAATCAATCAATCCATGCACGCAGTTGGATTCCCATTCAGGACTCGCCCGGAGTACGCATCACCTATGACGCGCGAATCCGATCCAATCCCGACCTCAGGGTGGTTATGAGCGCCGAAAGCGAGGGCGTTGCAAATGGCGTTCATCGCTTTCAAATGAAACTGCCGATTCCGGCGTATTTGATCGCTCTGGCGATTGGGGAGATCGATTTCCAGGCGGTCGGCCCACGCACCGGGATCTATGCGGAGCCATGCGTTCTCGAATCCGCCGTGGCTGAGTTTTCCGATTTGGAGCAGCTCGTTACAACCGTTGAAAAACTTTATGGCCCATATCGCTGGGGCCGCTACGATGTTCTGGTGCTCCCAACCAGTTTTCCGTTTGGCGGAATGGAAAACCCGGTCGTTACATTCGCCACACCAACCGTTATCGCGGGCGACAAGAGTTTAATTAGCCTCATCTCACACGAACTGGCGCACTCCTGGTCCGGCAACCTGGTAACGAACGCCACCTGGAGCGACTTCTGGCTCAACGAAGGCTTCACTACATATATTGAGAACCGCATTCAGGAGGAAGTCTACGGCAGAGAGCAGGCAGTTATGGAGCAAGTGCTGGATCGCCGTGAGCTGGAGAAGGAATTGGCTGAATTCGATCCTCACGATCAGATCCTTCATATCGATCTCGAAGGCCGCGACCCGGACGACGGCACAACTCGCGTTCCGTATGTGAAGGGCGCATTATTTTTGCGGCAGATGGAGGAGGCGTTTGGACGTCCCGCCTTTGATGAATTTCTGAAATCGTATTTCGAGCGGTTTGCGTTCAAAAGCATCACATCGGAAGAAGCTCTTGCATTCATTCGCGCTGAACTCTTCGACCGGCACCCTGCGCTCGGCCAGCAAATTCCGGTGCAAGAGTGGGTCTTTCAACCCGGTCTCCCAACACAGGCTCCTAACGCGTTCTCTGCATCGCTTGAAGAAGTGTCGAACCTTGCCACATTGTGGGCTGCTGGGGCGATTGCGGCATCCTCGCTTCCGGCGCGTACATGGAACACTCAGCAGTGGGTGGAGTTTCTACGTGTTTTGCCACGCCCGCTTTCCGTTAAGAAAGTCTCGGAACTGGATTGTGCCTGGAAGCTGACGGCAATCTCCAATTACGAGATTCTCGACGAATGGTTGCAGATCGCAATTGAGAGCGATTACCAAACCGCCTACCCACGGCTCGAATCGTTCTTGTTTAGCGTAGGCCGCATGAAATTTTTGAAGCCGCTTTATACGAGGTTGATGAAAATGCCTCAAGGCCAAACGCGCACGCGCGAGATTTATGCTAAAGCGCGACCGGGTTACCACCCGATTGCGCAAACGATGATCGACAAGATAGTTCTTCAACATTAATGTGGTGCTTCCGAAGTTCTATAGCGCGCAAGACGGATTCGAAGGCGAGACGTGGGCAAGACGGGACAGGCACGACTGCCGCTCGCGCGTTCAACGTGCCTCGGTATTAGAGCCGTGCCGTTGCGCTCAGGACAGTCGAGCCAGTCCCGCTGTTCGAGGTACTTCGACGCGGAAATTCGCAGCCAGTCCCGTTTTGCACGTTTCGCGTTCGAAAAACAGCAACGCATTTTCTTTCCGGTCATCAAAATACTGACCTATTTAAAGAGAAACATTTATGGAACCACGCTTTAAATCCGAAAAGGTTGCACCCGGCGCGTACAAAGCGATGCTGGGTCTCGAACAATATCTTCACCAGTGCGGATTGGAGGAGCCGTTGCTCCATTTGATTAAGCTGAGGGCATCGCAGATCAACGGTTGCGCTTATTGCCTCGACATGCACTGGAAAGACTTGCGCGCCATAGGCGAAAACGAGCAGCGGCTATATTCACTCGACGCCTGGCGCGAGTGCCCGTATTATACAGACCGGGAGCGCGCCGCTTTAGCGTGGACCGAAGCGGTCACTCTTATTACCAACGGCCACGTGCCCGACAGCGTGTACGAAGAAGTACGCCCACACTTTGAGGAAAAAGAGTTAGCAGACCTGACGCTGGCGGTAGCGACAATCAATGCCTGGAACCGGCTCGCTATTTCAGGTCGTGCCGTTCCGGGCACTTATCAGCCCGCAAAAACGCGTGAAGTGAAGGCGAGCGCATAGCGAGCGGCGGAAGTGAGTCACTTCTCCAGATAGAAGTTACCCACGAATAGGGCGTCGATTCCCGAGGAATAGAAACTTCGGACCGCATCGCGGGGGGTGCAAACAAGCGGATCGCCGAACAAGTTAAAGCTGGTGTTGTAGAGAACCGGCAAGCCATTCGCTTTTCCTGCAGCATGAAGCAGGGCATGGTAAAGAGGATTCTGATCTTTGCGCACGGTATGTACGCGAATGAGATCC
>DAISJE010000617.1:0-2618 GCA_036821665.1 Bryobacteraceae bacterium
GTTGGAACACCGATCAACTCCCACGTGACGATGGCCGCTTGCGTAGAGCCGTCGCTAAGAACGATCGCCCGCGCATAGATATGGTCGTGAATTCCTTTGAAGCCCTCTTTGCGTCCGGCATAGCCACTCATCGGCAACGCGGCATCCGGGGCGGGGGTGATGTCTACCTTGGCGGCTCCCGCCTGGAATGTGCCGACCCCAATCGGGAGCGCCGGCACTGCAAACAACAAGATAAGAATTGTGCTGAATGCGGAGATCATTGCTACTCTCCTTCCGATTCAGCTTAAAGTCTACTTGCCTTCGGATGTTTTCAGCAAACTTAGAATCGCTTGCCCGTTCGGCGTGCCGAGGCCGGTGCAGCAATCCCAACCGCTGGCAGCTTTGTAGGTGCCATTGTTGCCTAAAGTAATGTCATGGAGCCCTTTGTGCTTCCAAACCGTCCCATAAAGTTTTGGATGGAACCAGCCCAGATTCTTGCCAAGCTGTTCGTTACACAAAGCAATAAGAGCGGCCCACAGCGGTGCAACTGCGCTGGTTCCACCCACCACGCCTTCCTGCCCATCCACGATCACTGCATATCCTGTTTCAGGATCGGCTACACCGGCCACATCCGGCACGCCCCGGCCCGTCGAATTGACCGTTCCTGCAGGCTTGGGAACGTGTATGGCCGATTGATAAGCAGGTTTGGAGAAGTGCGAGCTGACGCCTCCACCGGTAGCCCCGCCATTTGTGCCGTCGTTCCAGACTGTCTCTGATTGACGAACGCCGTTGTTGGCGACCAGCCTTGTTCCGCCGCAAGCGAGAACCCATGGACTCGAAGCGGGGAAGTCGACGTGATTGTAGCCATCCTGCTCGCCGTCCGACGATCCGTTGTCTCCCGCGGCCGCGCAGACGCTAATACCCAAGAGAGCCGCATCGTGAAACGCCGCATTAAAGGCGTTCATAGCTTGCGGTGTCCACTCGCTCTCCGCGGCTCCCCAACTGATGGAGATCACGGATGGCTTGTTCGCTTGATCGTGAATCGCGGCATTAATCGCATCCAGGAAACCTTGGTCCGTATTTGGCGCGAAGTAGACGACGATTCGTGCGGCCGGTGCGATAGCGCCCGCCACTTCGATATCCAACGCCACTTCTCCATCCGCGCTATTCGGATCTCCCTGTGGACTATTCTGCGCATTCCCGACCGCAACCGAACTAACCGAAACCGGATTCAATCCAAGCTGCTTCCAATAGGTTTCCAGGTCGCTTGTGTTGTATCCGCCGCCCAGTTCGATCAGCGCAATGGTTTGATCTTTCCCCGTATTAGCCGGAAAATTGTAGATTTTCGCGAGCTGCGGAGGCGTGAAATACGAAGGCTTCGTCTTGTGGAATTGAAACTTATGATGCGTTGCCGCTGCGGGCCGTTGATCGAACCCGAGTACCGCCACGATGCGTTCCTGCAGCGTCGATGGAACGCGCAAAGCTCCTTGCCGCGCTCGAAAAGTATGCGATCCGATCTGCCGTAGTTCAAGCTCGGCTCCGAAGGCTTTCGCCATTTCATTCAGCGGACCGGAGACACGCATCAAACGCGCGGCCCGGTTTACTTCGGTAACAGAGAATCCGTGGTTTGCAGCAAACGTTTCGACCGCCGCAATGTCGGCCGGATCAGCCCCGTGCTTTTGGAGAAGATCGTCGTGCGATAAACGAGTAGCTGCGTCTTCGTTTTGTGGCGCGGCCTCCATGCGCCTAAGTACGATCGTGATTTGAATGGGTTCGTCCGGCGGAAGCGTGCCGGCAAAGGCGGAATCAGCGGGATACTCACGATGGCTGCCGCGTAAGATGACGTGAGAAGGCATTAGCAGAAACTCCTACCGGAAGCCTAACCGCGGGCTGCGTCAGCCTACGTGAGCTGATGCTTTAATAACTTAATGAGAGCTGTTGAATATAAACGGGTTATTCGCGGTACACAATTGCACTTCAAGCATGTGATCGAAACTCGCCGGCAGAATCGCTAATCTCACTGAAGAGCTATGTTTTCCATTCCCAAGGCCGTGCGCCTGCTGCTTTGTGCAACCTGGATAATGGCGGCCGGCGCGGTTCGATCGTTACCCGCGCAAGGACTGAGTGGACTTTTATCAAAGGGGAGTTCAAATACTACTGCCCCCGCCGCTACGGATCCGCTCAAACGCACTACGCCGCGCGATGCGATCTACAGCTTTCTCGAAGCCTGTCACGCCCAGAACTATGCGCTCGCGGCGCAATATCTCGATCTATCGGGAATCAGTCCGAGTCTGCGTACGACCGAGGGCCCGAAGCTTGCCTTGCAATTGGGTGTGCTCCTCGACCGCAATCCGAATTTCGAGGTAGGGCATCTCAGCAATTCTCCGGACGGCGACACTACTGACGGATTTACCCCGGGTTTGGACAATCTCGCCACCTTCGATGCCGATGGAGTTCCGATCGTTCTCCAAATACACAGAGTCACGCAGCAGAGCGTGCAAATCTGGCTCGTCACTTCGGCCAGCGTCGCCCGTATCCCGGAACTCAGTTCATTTTCGGAAGAATCGCCAATTGAAAAGAAACTTCCCGCACCGCTGGTGAAAACTCATTTCATAGGGACGCCGGTATGGGTGTGGATT
>DAISJE010000618.1:0-2611 GCA_036821665.1 Bryobacteraceae bacterium
AAGATTCGCCCAAACCGGCGCTGTCAAAGGGACAAATCGAGCACTTTCGGCGCGACCTTCTCGCCTGGTTCGACCGCAACCAGCGAGACTTGCCCTGGCGGCGCACCCGCGACCCGTATGCGATCTGGATCTCCGAGATCATGCTGCAGCAGACGCGGGTAAGCGCGGTTCTGCCGTATTACCAACGCTTTCTCAGCCGTTTCCCAACCATTGAAGCGCTGGCGGAAGCGCCAGAAGCGGACTTGCTCGCCTGCTGGGCCGGACTGGGATACTATCACCGCGCTCGAAACCTGCAGCGGGCCGCATTGCAGATGCGTGAGCGCGGGGGATTCCCGAATACCTATAGCGAAATTCGAGCGCTGCCGGGAATCGGCGATTATACGGCGGCGGCGGTGGCAAGCATCGCTTTCGATCTGGAACATGCAGCTGTTGATGGAAACGTGTTGCGCGTAGCTAGCCGGATTTTCGACGACGATACGGATATCGCGTCACTTGTAGGGAGAAGGCACTTTGGGAAGCTGGCTGAGAAGATACTCGATCGGGCACGCCCGGGCGCTTTCAATCAAGCCATGATGGAGTTAGGCGCTACGGTTTGTCTGCCCAAAAAGCCGCAATGCCTAATTTGCCCGGTTGCACAAATCTGCACTTCGCGAAAAAATGGGAGCCAGGATCAGCGGCCGGTAAGAATGGCTGTCGTGAGGAGCGTAGAAGAAGAACGGATTGTTTTCTGGATCGCGGAGGCAGGCCGCGTTTTGATGTGGCAACGGCCAGCGAAATCGAGGCTTATGCCGGGATTCTGGGAACTGCCCGAATTTACGGAATTGCCAACCGCCCGCGTAGGGCAGAGTTTCGGCGCATTCCGGCATGGAATCACCTTTCACAATTACCGCTTCGATGTTCGTGAAGCCGCCGCTCCCAATGACTTAGGCCCTTGCAAATGGGTGGCAATGGATGCATTGGCGACCATGCCGGTGAGTACGGTCATGAGAAAGGCAAAGCGGGTCGTAGAGAAGCACGAAAGACGGGATGCAACGCTCCGTTCCAGTACTGCGTCAGTTTGAGCACCGTGTGGTAATTCGGATAGACTGCGGAAAGGATCGGTCATGAGAATTCGGTTTGGCGTCGCTTTATTGTGCGTAGGAAGTTGCTGCATTGCCTTCGCGCAAGAGAACAATCGCACGCAACCCGCCGGACAGCAGGACGGGTTTAAAAACCGCACCGAGAATCAGTCGCCGCCCGGTAGCTACGAGGTCGCGGCAGGAACGCATGTCCTGCTCAGCATGATCAATAGCGTGAGCACGAAGCAAGCGGCGGTCGGCGATCGAATCTACCTGGAAACTGCCTTCCCGGTGCTATCCGGTAACAGAATTGTGATTCCGCAAGGAAGTTGGGTAACTGGCACCATCACGGAAGTAAAGCGCCCCGGACGCGTTAAGGGTCGCGGTTCGCTGCAGGTTCGCTTCGATTCACTCACCCTGCCTAACGGCGTTAGCCGCAATTTTAGATCTGACCTGGGCGCGCTCGATGCACGAAGTAATGAGACGCTCAAGCGCGAGGAGAGCAAAGTCGGTAGCTCCGGAGACAAGAAGGGCGATTTGGGCACGGTGGTCGGCAGTACGACTGCGGGAACCGTTATCGGCTCGGGTATTGGAGCAGCAGCCGGAAACGTCGCAAGAGGAGCGGGCATCGGGGCAGGTGCCGGCGCTGCAGCCGGTTTACTCGGTGTTTTGTTGACACGCGGCCCGGACGCGATGCTGACGAAAGGATCTACCGTCGAGATGATTCTCGACCGGCCCTTAACGTTCAACAAGGCAGACCTTGATTTCAGCAATGCGCCGCCGCACGCTGCGCTCAGCGAAGGCGGCCCGCAGCAGCAGCCGAGCCGAGGATGGCCGCAGCGTTCGCCGTTTTAGAATTCTTCACGTTTAACCCATGGACATCGAAGATTCGGAACCATTCCGAATTCCGATTACCGACGTATTCGATCTGCACTCAGTGCCACCGCGCGATGTAAAAGCCGCAGTTGAGGCTTATCTGGAGGCCGCGCATGAAATGGGCCTCACTGCGCTGAGAATCATTCATGGCCGCGGAATCGGAGTTCAGCGCGAAACAGTACGCGCGATTTTGAGCCGCACTCCCCATGTCTTGCATTTCAGTGACGCTCCGGCTGAAGCGGGAGGATGGGGCGCGACTATTGTGACGCTGGCGCGATAACGGATTCAAAGCGGGTCCGAGAGAGCCGCGCAGACCAGGGGTCTGCCCAACCAAAGCCAACTTGAAAAAGCGAGCTGGTTAGATTTCTCGGAATTTCAGGAACCGCCGCTCCTTGCTACAGCGTATGGGATTGAAAACAGGTAGTTAGAACCTACAGTGGATAAAGGCACATGCGCTTTTGCACTGAAAAAGATTGTGAACAATGGCTTGAAGTACGACAACGGACCAAGCCAAATCGTTCGACTGTCCGCCATACCGAAACGGTCAAATATCCGAACGAGCCCTATAGAGTTTTCTCGGTCGCTCATTGGATGGCGTCGTCGTTGACCCATCGTATGCCGACACTGCTTTGGATCTCTGAGTGGGGGATATGGCCTAACAGCGAGAACTGGCACAT
>DAISJE010000619.1:0-2605 GCA_036821665.1 Bryobacteraceae bacterium
ATGCAACCGATGTGATCCGCGGCAAACGCGCAAGGGTCGTGAATGAAATGCCGGATTGGGAGCAGCTCCGAGAAGCCGGTCTCCAAATTAAACAACACACTCTGCGTCATCTGGATTTTTATCTCGAACAGTTTGCGTCTGCCTGCATTCGCGCCGGTGGGCATGTCCATTGGGCTCGGGATGCCGACGAGGCGAATCGCATTATTGTCTCGCTCGTACAAGAGCAGGCTGCAGCAGAAGTCATCAAAGTAAAGACGATGACCTCGGACGAGATCGGCTTGAACCGCGCGTTGGAGGCAGCCGGAATCACGCCGTATGAGACTGATCTCGCCGATTTAATCGTGCAACTCGGCGAAGATCAGCCATCGCATATCGTTGTTCCGGCGCTGCACCGCAACAAGATGGAAGTGCGGCGAATCTTTCTCGAAAAGATGAAATTGTCCGAGTTAGGCGACCGGCCGGAAGATCTCACAAATGCGGCTCGCCTCTATCTTCGCGAAAGATTTCTGCGCGTGAAAGTGGCCATCAGCGGCGCGAATTTTGCAATCGCGGAGACTGGGTCCCTTTGTGTGGTGGAATCCGAAGGCAACGGACGCATGTGTGTTTCGCTTCCGGATGTCCTGATAAGTCTGGTCGGAATCGAAAAAGTCATTCCTACATTTCGAGATCTGGAAGTATTTCTGCAGTTGCTGCCGCGCTCCGCGACCGGCGAGCGAATGAATCCATACAACTCGATTTGGACTGGCATCGCGCCGGGCGATGGCCCGCGGGAGTTCCATGTCGTGTTGCTGGATAACGGCCGCACAAATATCCTCGCTAACGAAGAGGCACGCGATACGCTCAATTGCATCCGCTGCGGAGCTTGCCTAAACGCCTGTCCTGTATACCGGCAAACGGGTGGACATGCTTATGGCTCCATCTATGCGGGTCCGATAGGCGCGATTCTCACGCCACAACTGCAGTCGATGGAGTATTCGCAGTCGTTGCCGTATGCATCGTCTCTATGCGGTGCATGCTACGAAGTGTGCCCCGTGAAAATAAATATTCCGGAGATCCTGATCGAACTTCGCGGCGAGATCGTGGAGCGCGGCGATGCGCCGGTATCTGAACGCATGGCCATGAAAGCCGCTGCCTTCGCGCTCAGCACACCGGGCCGGCTATCGGCAGCACAAACTTTTGCTCGTATCGCTCAAGTTCCGTTTGAGCACGATGGGCTGATCCGCCATTTGCCCGGCCAGCTTGGAGGCTGGACGGAAACGCGCGACCTTGCGCCCGTTCCAAAGCAATCGTTCCGTCAGTGGTGGCGGGAACGTGAGCGAGGCGGAGGGAGCCGGACATGAGCACGGCCAAGCAGGAAATACTCAATCGTATTCGAAATGCAATTGGAGCGCGGCGTCCCGAGCGGCAGCAACAATACCTGGCGTTGCATCGCGACTACGTTCAGGCAAGCACCCTAACAGTAACGGCATGCCTGGATCTTTTCATCGATCGATTGCGCGACTATGGCACGGACGTCTACCGTTGCGCCGAGCGGCAAATCGCCGAGGCGGTTCGTGATTCCATGACAAAACGCGATAAATCAGAGTTGTTGATTCCGCCCGATCTCCCTCCTGACTGGTTGCCCGACGGTTTTCGGTTTGTTTCCGATGCGGAATTGGAATACGGCGAGATCGACGCAAGCCAGGGCGTTCTGACCGGGTGTGCCGTCGCGATCGCTGTGACGGGAACGATTGTGCTGCGACATTCGGCGGGCGAAGGGCGCCGTGCACTTACTTTGATTCCCGATTACCATCTTTGTGTCGTGTTCGTAAATCAGGTTTTAGAGACTGTTCCACAGGGCATCCGCGAAATGGCAACCTTCAATGACATTCCTTTGACCACCATTTCGGGTCCATCCGCGACCTCCGATATCGAGATGACACGCATCAAAGGAGTTCACGGCCCCCGCACCTTAGATGTCATTCTCGTAGAGTGAAGGGACAATCTTCACGGAGCCATAGATGCAAAGCAAGCTAACGGACAAAATCTTTCGCGCACTTGAATGGTTTCGAATCGAATTGCCCTCCTGGGGATTCGCCAACACCGGGACACGCTTCGGCAAATTTCTTCAACCTGGAGCGGCCACAACCATCGAAGAAAAGTTCAGCGATGCTGCTCAAGTGCGCGCCGTTACCGGAGTTTGTCCTTCGCTTGCGCTACACGTGCTGTGGGACTTTCCGCAGGGCTTAGAGAGCGTGCCCGAGATCGCGCGTCTGGCTGACCGCTACGGGGTGAAACCTGGCTGTATCAATCCCAATTTATTTCAGGATCAGATCTACAAGTTTGGCTCTTTCGGCAATCCGGACGAAACCGTCCGTGAGCAGGCGCTCCAACATGCGCGGGAAAGTATCGAAATCGGGCAACAAGTGCGAAGCCGCGATGTTTCCTTCTGGTTTGCCGATGGCTCAAACTATCCGGGTACAGCGAATGTACGGCAGCGCAAGAAATGGTTCGAGCAATGTCTCTTGGCCGCGCACGGAGAACTGGCTCTGGGGCAGCGCATGCTCATCGAATACAAACCCTTCGAGCCCGCTTTCTACCACACCGACATCGCGGACTGGGGAAT
>DAISJE010000620.1:0-2589 GCA_036821665.1 Bryobacteraceae bacterium
GGCGTTCCGCTGTCCGATACGCGTTTGAAGTTGATTTTGGACGGAACGATAAAGCCGTTATACGCCGCAAAAGGCTATGCGGCGGTTACTTTCCCAAAAGTGGAAACGGAACCATCGAAGAGCAATTTGGGAGTTGTCGTCAAGGTCGACATCAAGGAAGGGCCCGTTTTCAAGTTCGGATCGATTCGCTTTCACGGAAGCGGCATGGATGAAGATGAGATCCGCGACACGATTCCGTTTAAGCCCGGACAGACCTTCAGCAGCGACCAGATTGACAAGTTTCGCCTTGAATTGCAGCATCGAATGCGGCGGCGCGGTCTGTTGGATGCCAGTGTGACAACACAAACGGAGACTGACGATAGCAAACGAGCCGTAAACGTCACCTACAATGTCGTACCGGGAGAAGTCTACAATTTCCGGAAACTGGACGTGCAGGGCCTCGACATCACTTCAGAGCCTGTTGTTGCACGTCTGTGGGGCGAGAAGGCCGGTCATCCCTTCAACCCGGATTATCCGGACTTTTTCTTGAAGCGCGTGCGAGAGCAGGGCATCTTCGATAACCTTGGTGACACACACTCCGATTACACAGCTGACGCTTCTTCACATAGCGTCATCGTTCACCTTTATTTCAAAGGCGGCGAGACACAAGCCCAACGTGAAAAAGAGAAACAGAAGGAAAAAGACAAAAGGACGGTGGACGGAAGCTGGGATCCCTGGCCGTATTAAAATCTTCCGGCGCGAGCAGTTTACCGGGGCGTGCTTTTTTGTGATACGCTCTCCCCTATCTTGACTTAAGACTCGAGCGTTAGCGCGGAGGTGAGGCTTGCATTAGCCGGGGAGCGACTGTTGACTAGTTTGCCGATCTCCTGGTGTTCGATCCATTCGCCTCTGTCGGCTGCCGCCAAGCCTTTCTCAACTTCGCGTAGGAACCACTCATCGTAGCTGACTAGACGCTCCACCGCATCTTGAATGATCGCCCCGGCGTCACGGCCCTGTTCGGCGGCAATTCGGGCGACTTTGGCCTCCAAATCCGGTCGAAGATGTACTTCCATATATATGTCTCCAGCGTAGAGAGCGCGAGAGGCGGTGTCAACGGGATCGGGCTAGCGGCATCATCCTCGAATCGCGCTATCTTTGTGCATGCCTCTTTCCTCCGATCAAAAGCTGCTTACTCTGAGCGAAAATCTGCTCAAACAGTTCGATGCAATATTTGGATCGTATCCGGGTTTCCGTCCGGCACATGCAAAAGGTATCCTCTGCAAGGGGACTTTTACTCCTTCGCGCGATGCCGCTTTACTAACGCGCGCGCCCCATGCTACTCGCCCCTCCACTCCGGTCACGGCGCGCTTTTCAGATTCCACCGGCCTTCCTCTCATTCCCGATAACGATTCCAATGCCAGTCCGCGCGGATTGGCAATTCGTTTCCACCTCGAGGAACACGTGCATACCGATATCATTAGCCACTCGACCGATGGTTTTCCGACCAGGACGGGTGATGAGTTCCTCGAAATGTTACAGGCCATTGCGGTTTCGAATAGCGCTGCTCAATCCTCGCCCTCGCCAATCGAGAAATTTCTTCGCAGTCATCCCAAGGCGCTGGCGTTTGTTCAAACTCCCAAGCCGAATCCCGCCAGCTTTGCAACGGAAGCATACTTCGGAGTAACCGCGATGCGCTTTACGAATAAGGATGGCGCGAGCCGCTATGGAAGGTATCGGATTAGACCGGAAACAGGAATCAAACATCTGGACGACGCCACCGCCAAAAGCAAGAGCGCAAATTATCTTTTTGACGAGCTTGTCGACCGGATCGCGAAGAGTCCGATCAGCTTTCAAGTCTTAGTCCAAGTCGCGGGCGAAAACGACGTAGTAAATGATGCGACGGTGCCTTGGCCGGAGGATCGCCCGCTGGTTCTTCTCGGCGAGGTTGTCCTCACGAACGTGGCCGCCGATAATGCGCACGAACAGAAGCAAATTATTTTCGATCCCATCCCTCGCGTTGACGGAATCGAAGCGTCCGACGATCCACTGCTCGAACTGCGCGCGGCAATCTACCTGATGAGCGGCCGCCGGCGCCGGCAAGCTCCGGAACAAGCAGCCGCCGGAACTGCTAGATAAGATCCGTTTTGTCGGGCGGATCGCCTGATCCGCGCGGGTCCGCGCGGGTCCGCCTGGACCCGCTCCAACCCGCTTGCCTTGCTTCGGTTCTATTCCTCCCTCAAAGCATCCAGCGGTGTCATATTCGCTGCCCGGCGCGCCGGAGCATATGCCGCAAGTACGCCAATAACCGCAAGCAGCATGATCGCCGTTACAAGTGTCACCGCATCATAAGGCTTCAATTCGAAAAGAAGCGCACGCGCAAATCGCGCCGCGCCAACCGATATGACTGCTCCTATTACCAGTCCGGTTGAAAGCAAAATGCAACTCTCGCGCAGCACCAGAAGAAAGACCTGCCGGCGGGTTGCGCCGAGCGCCATGCGAATCCCGATTTCATTTCTGCGACGCGCGACAAGATATGAAATCAGGCCATATAGGCCGATTGCCGAAAGTATTCCCGCCAGAATTCCGAACCCGCTCGATAGTGATGCCATC
>DAISJE010000621.1:0-2582 GCA_036821665.1 Bryobacteraceae bacterium
CCTTATCCCCATCCAATTGGTAGAGTTTGATGGAATCGGAGAACAACCACAACGCTGTTGTGACCGAGGAGGCGCAGATGGAATCTGAGCGCGTCTCCGGCGGTTCCAATCAGCAGGATCTGAACGCCTCGGCAGGCGAAGTTATCGCCGAGCGTGACCGGGCATTAAAGGAAAAAGCGGAATTGCAGGATCTCCTGCAGCGGCGGCAAGCAGAATTCGATAATTTTCGACGCAGGACCGAGCGCGAGCGCGCCGAACTGCTCGATTACGGGACGATGGACGTTTTGAAAGCCTTGCTACCCGTTCTGGACGACTTTGAACGCGCCTTAAAGGTGGAAAGTGCTGACAAAGAACATGCGCGAGGTATTGAGCTGATTTATCAGCGGCTGCTCGAGACCTTGAAAAAGCTCGGTTTGGAGCCAATCTCCTCCGAAGTTCCGCTTTTTAACCCGCATATTCATCATGCGGTGGAAATGGTTGATACAAAAGATCACCCGGATCAAACTATCCTGGAAGAATATCAGCGCGGCTACTACTACAAAGGGCGGCTTCTCCGCCCCGCCATGGTAAAGGTTGCTGTAAATCAGTGATCGTGAGTAACCGCCATATCGAATAACAAGCGATGAGTGTCGCCAAACGAGATTATTACGAGGTACTGAGCGTCTCACGCGACTGCGATGAGCAAACGCTCAAGAGCGCGTATCGCAAGCTCGCACTGCAGTTTCATCCCGACCGCAATCCCGGCGACCGCGAAGCCGAGGAAAAGTTCAAAGAGGCTGCGGAGGCTTATGCGGTTTTAAGCGATTCGCAGAAACGCGCGATGTATGACCGGTTCGGCCATCAAGGCGTGAACGGCGGCTTCGGCCAGGGCGGCGGATTCCAGGGCTTCGACGAAACTACTTTTGCCGATTTCGGCGATATTCTGGGCGACCTCTTCGGCCTGGGCGATCTCTTTGGCCAGCGCGGGCGGCGCAGCAGCCGGGTCCAACGCGGTGAAGATATCCGCTATGACCTGGAAATCAGTTTTGAGGATTCGATGCACGGCCTTTCGGCCGACCTGCAAATTCCCCGGCGCGAAGCCTGCT
Organism: Bryobacteraceae bacterium; assembly: GCA_036821665.1. Classification (GTDB taxonomy): domain Bacteria; phylum Acidobacteriota; class Terriglobia; order Bryobacterales; family Bryobacteraceae; genus Bog-105. Next base: position 1,086 of record DAISJE010000621.1, read on the forward strand.
CAAAGTGCCAGGGCAGCGGAGCCGAGCCGAACGGCGGTTTGACGACCTGCTCGGTCTGTAATGGCCGCGGCGAAGTGATTTATCAGCAGAGTTTTCTCTCAATCCGCAAGACCTGCCCAACCTGTGGCGGCCGCGGCAAATTAATCCGGCAGGCCTGCTCGCAATGCAAAGGTGAAGGTTTTCATCGCGTCGAAAAGAAGCTGAAGGTGAATATACCGGCGGGCGTGGACACCGGAACACGTCTTCGGCTCTCCGCCGAGGGCAACCCCGGACCCCCTGGCAGCCAGCCTGGCGATCTCTACGTGGTCGTTAAGGTTGCAGAGCATCCTGTTTTTGAACGCCGCGAAAACGATCTGCATTGCACGCTGCCCGTCAATGTGGCGCAAGCTGCTCTAGGCGCGGAGATCGAAATTGAAACAATCGACGGGCCGCAGAAAATCAAAATTCCGGAGGGCACTCAGGCAGGAGCGCAATTCCGGTTGCGCAATCTGGGTGTGCCGCACCTGAACAGCCGCGCGCGCGGCGATCTGTATGTCCATCTGGATGTGCAGGTTCCCAAGAAGCTCACACGCGAGCAGCGGCGTCTTTTCGAAGAGTTGCGCGACCAGCTCCCCACCGACAACCAGCCGCACGAAAAAAGTGTATTTGAAAAAGTCAGGGACTTTTTCGGCTAAACGGTTTTCAGGCGGCCCGCCAACAATCCTGTCGCGGCACTGAGATCAATGTCGGCGACCAACAAACCCTCCTGTCCGTACGGCTGATGTTTTAGCAATGTCCCGTCCGGTCTCACCACCGCTGAAGTGGTCGGCGATCCGGCGCTTGCGCAATTTACACTCGCGAAATAACAGGTATTTTCGGCCGCGCGGCAAAGCATAGCTTTCTCATGAAAAGAGTTTGCCGGATCGGCGAAACTCGAAGGCCGGTGGCTTCCAGGTTCCGATTCGTGAAAATGAGGATGGAACACGATCTGTGCTCCATGCCGGGCAGCCCAGCGAACGGTTTCCGGGTAACGCCACCCTTCGTGACAAATCGCGATGCCGAATGTCAGCGGGCCTGCTTGGAAAACGCGTCTTCCGAAACCGGGCGAATAAAGACCTTCTTCCGATGGGTCGATTTGCACCTTGTCCTGAAATCCTGCAATGGTTCCATCTGAGTTCATTACTAAGGCGGTGGCGAGCAGGACACCATCGGCAATGCGTTCGGTGCCGAGAATCACGGTAACGCGGGCCTTCGCGGCTGCCCTTGCAATAGCGGACCAGGCACGTTCCAGAAACACAGAATCGGGCGGTGGCAGTAGCTTTCCCATGCCTCGATAACCGGGGACGAAGCATTCCGGAAAGCAGATGAGCCTGGCGCCTTCGATGGCCGCTTGAGCAATGGCTTGTTCGGCCAGCGCGATCGATTCACCGGGACTCGCCGGGTACCGGATATTTGCCAACGCGATGCGGAAAATACTCACGTCCGGATTATTCGCCTCTCAGAACTTCGAGCGGCTTC
>DAISJE010000622.1:0-2575 GCA_036821665.1 Bryobacteraceae bacterium
TTCTGCGGCGTCTGCTGTTGTGTAACTGTCGGCAGAACTTGTGCAAAGCTGGGTGGCCCAATCGGATATAAAAGCCCGAGAACAATTGCACAGCATATGCGGCCCTCAACGCCTCTCCGGCAACGCCCATGCATACAAAACATTGTTTGACCCGAACAGCACGTATTGCCGGCCATCCAGCTCATATGTAATAGGAGCGCCTTGTACTGGACCACCACCCGAGGCATGCCACAGTGTCTCACCCGTATTCGCATCCAGCGCCAGCATGTTGCCGTGATTGTCGCCGGTAAAGACAAGTCCGCCAGCCGTGCTCATGACGCTTGCCCAATTGTGTCCGGGTCCCAGATCGTGTTCCCAGCGGCTTTTGCCTGTCTGATAATCAATCGCTCGTAAGGACGAGCGCGACCACACATATAAGTTGGTACCCGCAAACCCTTCCGGTTTCCCCTCTGAAAGGTCGTAGTAAAGACCAAAACAGCGGTGCGAATCCACATACAGCAGGCCGGTTTCAGGATTAAAGCTGGGCGCCATCCAGTTCGTTGTGCCGATCGCATCGGGTTCTACCAGTGTTCCGGCCGGACTCGGATCTTTTTCCGGATTTGCGATGGGCCGTCCTCGCGAGTCCACACCCGAACTCCAGTTGATGTCTTCATAAGGCACGGAGAGTAGAGGCTTACCGTTGGTACGGTCCAACACAAAAAAATATCCGTTGCGGGAAGCCTGCAACAACAGTTTGCGCGGCTGCCCTTTAAAATCCGCATCGACGAGCACCGGCGTCTGCACAGCGTCCCAATCGTGAACATCATGCGGAGATGCCTGAAAATACCATTCCAGCTTCCCCGTATCCGGATTCAACGCAACGATCGAGCAGGTAAACAGATTGTCGCCCTTACGCGTGCTGCCAACCATCACAGGGTTCGGATTGGCGGTCCCCCAATAAAGAAGGTTGAGATCGGGATCGTACGTGCCCGTAAGCCATGTCATGCCGCCACCGTGCGCAATTGCATCGCTGTTCTTCGGCCATGTTTCCGATCCAGGCTCGCCCGGCTTGGGGAGTGCATCCCAACGCCATTGCAGCTTGCCCGTTTCGGGATCGAACGAGTCGATAAAGCCATGCAGATCGTTGAAATCGCCCGAGACGCCGGCGATTACGTGATCACGAATAATCAAGGGCGCCATCGTCGCCCAGTAGCCCAGCTTCACGTCCGCGAGCACCACGTCCCACTGCACCTCGCGGCTCTTTGCATCCAGGCATAAAAGATGTGCATCTGGTGTCTCGAAATAGAGCCGCCCCTTGTACATACCGACGCCCCGCTGCCCGATGTGCAGTCCATCATTAGCGTGATAGTGATAATGCCAGTTCTGGCGGCCTGACCGCGCATCTACTGCCCATACATCATCCGGCTCCGTGAAATACAACGTGCCATTCACGAGAAGGGGCGTAGACTTCAGGCCAATGCCAGTGGCAATGTTCGTTTGAAACGCCCAGGCCATCGTCAGATTTTCAATGTTGCTCTTATTGATTTGCTTGAGCGTGCTGAAGCGTTTGCCGGAATAATCGCCGTTAAAAGTCGGCCAACTGTCGGTGGGCGGATGAAGAATTGTAGCCGGATCGAGACCCTGCGCACATGCAACCGTAGCCGCACACACCACAAAAACGAGTGCCGCGAGCTTCATTTCAATGTCACCAAATACGCGAACAGGTCATGAATATTCTTGTCTGTATAGGTTGTGAGCAGTTTTTCGTGCACCGCCAGTGGATCACGACTTTCCACTTTGACATCTCTGCGATTCCAGGTATGAATCCAGCCCTGCGCGTCGCGTATCGAAATCTGAAACTCATCCGAATAGGTCTGGTCGCCCGAAAACTGCTTACCTGATTTTTCCGTCACAGTCACTTTGGGAACCGCGCCGGAAGGGAACACAATCCGCGTTTGCAAATCGAATGGTTTGTATTTCGTCGCGATGTGTGCCAGGTCTCCCGTAACGGAATGGCACTCGGAGCATTTCCCTGCCCCATTGAAGTACGCCTTCCCAGCCGCCGCATTTCCGACCAGCAATTTTTCAAGTGGATACTCAGTCGGATTTCTTTGTGTAACAGACGCGGCCTGCTTTGCCTCCGCATGTAGAAAAGCCGCAATATCCCGAATCTCCGAATCGGGCAGCGGAAACGCCGGCATGCCTTTGGCGGGACGCCCGTTACGAACTACTTCTCCGATCAGATTTCCATTTACGTCATGGCTAACAAGCGAAGACCGTAGCAAGTCCGGTCCGCTCGCGCCCCGTCCATCGGGCCCATGACAGAACCCACACGTTTGCGCAAACTGCCGCTTCCCCGCCGCCGCATCCTGAGCGCATAAATATGGCACGCAAGCAAGCAGAGCAACAAAGAATATGGTGGGGCGGGCTTTAGCCTGCGCGCCGATTGTCAATCGGCGCATTTAAGTTTTCCTCCCGCACCTTCAAAACAGTCTTCCGCCATTTTCTTCAACACCAGCGACTGCTCCCACCGATCGCTCTCTTCGACCGCAACTCCATCGCGATCCGGGAACGTACGTGCATAATAAATGTCCGG
>DAISJE010000623.1:0-2568 GCA_036821665.1 Bryobacteraceae bacterium
CAATGGCTATGTCCTCGATATTGGAGGATCAACCGGCTCGATCGCCAGCGTGCTCCCGCCGGAAAACGCCACCGGCAATTACGTGAAGGTCGTTCAGCGCATCCCGGTGCGCATCCGTTTTAAACCCAATCAGAATGGCCTCGACCGCCTGCGTCCGGGAATGTCCGTCGAGCCTGAAATTCGGATTGGGAGCTGAACAGGTGCCCGCAAACAAGGCTGTCAGCCATCACGACTGGAAGCCCTCGCACAATCCGTGGGTAGTCGCCATGACGGTTACGCTCGCGACCTTCATGGAAGTGCTCGATTCCTCCATCGCCAACGTATCTCTTCCACACATCGCAGGCTCGCTCGGTGCGACATACGAAGAGGCCATCTGGATACTCACCAGCTACTTGGTATCGAGCGCCATTGTCTTGCCGGTATCGGGTTGGCTGTCCACCGTTATCGGCCGCAAACGCTTTTACATGTCCTGCGTGACATTATTTACCGTCTGCTCGTTTTTCTGTGGAATCGCGCCCTCGCTGCCGATGCTGATCGTCGCCAGAATCCTGCAGGGCGCAGGCGGAGGCGGATTGCAGCCTTCCGAACAAGCGATTCTGGCCGATACGTTTCCTGAAGAGAAGCGCGGCATGGCGTTCGCCATGTACGGAATGGCCGTAGTAGTTGCTCCGGCCATCGGACCCACGCTCGGTGGCTGGATCACCGATAACATCAGTTGGCACTGGATTTTTTTCATCAACGTTCCAATCGGCCTGCTCTCGCTCTTCCTGACGCAGCGCTTCGTCGAAGACCCGCCCTGGCTCAAAGAAGAAAAGCGATCGGGTATCAAAATCGATTACATCGGTTTGGCCCTTATCGTAATCGGAGTGGCAACCTTCCAGTTTGTGCTCGATAAGGGCCAGGAACTCGATTGGTTTGGTTCGCCGCTGATCACGACCCTGTTCTGCGTCGGGATTCCGGTACTGGCTGCCTTCTTTTTGTGGGAGTGGTATCAAGAAGACCCGATTGTCGATGTCCGGCTGCTGAAGAACCGCAATTTTGGCACGGCGGTCTTCTTTTCGTTCACGCTCGGCATGGTTCTCTTCGGCTCCACCGTGTTGATTCCCGAATTTCTGCAAACTTCTCTGGGGTACACGGCCGAGCGCGCCGGTATGGCGCTTTCGCCCGGCGGCTTGATCTTAATGTTGATGATGCCGATTGCCGGGCGTCTGACGGCCACCAAGGTCGATCCGCGCCTCCTTGTCTCGATCGGATTTCTGGGCACGGCCGCGACCCTTCACCTGATGACCATCATTTATTTGCAGATCGACTTCACCACAATCGTGATCCTGCGCATGATTCAGGTCATCTTCATGCCGTTTATTTTCATTCCCATCAGCACGTTGAACTACATCGGCGTCCCGCGTGAGAAGAATAATCAGGTCTCCGGTCTCTCGAATTTCGCGCGTAATATCGGCGGCAGCATCGGCACATCGCTGCTTTCCACCTTTCTGACGCGGCAAAACCAAACGCACTTGCGTATGTTTGCTGCGCACACGAGTCATGCGAACAGTAACTTTTCGCAGTTTCTAAGCGGTCTGCAGCACCTCTTTCTTCAGCAGGGCTACGATGCCGCGACAGCCGCCGAAAAGGCGCTTGCGCTTGCTTATCAAACCGTGCAGCAGCAAGCCAGTGCGCTTAGCTTTGAAAACAGTTTTTGGATAATGTCCGCGGTGGTCGCTCTATTAACGCCGCTTCCGTTTATCATGCGTAGACCCCGCCTTGGTGAGCGTCAACCTAGCGCCGCGCATTGACAACTTTGGTGCCAGCAGACTCTGCTGCTCAGTCCCGAATTTTATGGTAGCGGCCGTGGCATGCCCGGCCCGCTAGATCTGAAAGCCCCGTTATGAAATAACAACCTCGCGGGTAATTTGTCCGCTACTCTCCCAGTATGTTACTTTGTCTGCGATGAATGGATCGGTGGGGGCTGGCTGCATATTTCCATCAACGTCAAAAGCTCTGGATCGAACCGTATGCTTGCCCGGACTGGGTCTGCCCCATTCAAAAGTCCAGAATCTCCAGGTGTAACCGCGTGAGCGTCTTCGGTCGAATCCCCAGTGATCTGATGACGTCATCGGCAGATCTTCCGTGTGGTCCTCCCAATGTCTGGCTCCCTCCGCGCCTTCGAGCCGCGCATCTAACCACGGGCCGCCGTCAATTTGCACCTGTACTGCTGCAATGGGCGCTCCCCACGCAGCGCCCCTAACCGCATACCGACCGTTCCGGCGGACAACCCGGCCAGGAGCCGACTTCAGCAGGATGTGACTTACAGTGGTAAACATCCAGACCGTCTGGCCGTTGCGCTCTTGTTCACGAATGTTGACATAATCGCGCGCCATAAGGCGTCCGGCATATCGTTGATCGATTATCTCGATGCGGGTCAGCCACTTTACGTTGGCTACCCCGAACCAGCCCGGCGCAATCAGGCGCAAAGGAAATCCATGTTCCACCGGCAGCGTCGCGCCATTCATTTCGTAGCAGAGTAAATTGGCCGGGTGAAGTGCCTCTTGAACGGACATGCTGCGCGCG
>DAISJE010000624.1:0-2553 GCA_036821665.1 Bryobacteraceae bacterium
AGCTCCTCCCGCAACTTCTGGAAGGATATAAAAAGACCTTTTATGAAGGATTTGAACTATCAGTACAGAGCCAGTTGAGAAGGCAAAACGAATATCCAGCGAAGTATCAGCCGTATATTCTTCGTTTGGAATACGATATGTTTACGATTTTGACTAAGCGCCTGACCTGGGACAGAGTGAAGCCCAGGTTCATCGCCGTCTATGACGAGACCTTTTCGAAACAAGAACTGCGCGACATCGTGACCTTTTATAAGACGCCTTCCGGTCAAAGCTTAAATCGGAAAATGCCCATCCTGACGGTGAAGTGCTTACAGGCTGCGCAAGAAGAAATGGGCAATACGACGGATGAACTTCAGACGTTTATTGCAGAGTTTCAGCGCGATGTCGCAGAGATTCACAGAGCAGGGTTGACGAGAGACGGGAATGACGCCAGGGAATAGTTGCAATTTCGATTGCCGTGGCGGGGCGAATGTTCGGATTAATCCACACCCACTACAATGTGTTTTCGATGCCTTGGCTTCATCGCAGCTTCTGGATCGGCCCGCTCCTCATTGCGGGCATATTGCTCATCCTGGTAGCGATTGCCTCGCTGCCTCGTCTGCGCGAGATCTACAAGCGCCAACTTGGTGAATCACGGCGCGAGCGCCTATTCCTGGCCTCTGTAGGATTTTTCGTCGCGGTCATCGTTGTGCGTGGCATCACGATCGCAATCCATAACGATGTCGGACCGTTCCACAACGTGTCCATGCACGGCCGCCATATCCATCACCTGGTATGGGGCATCTTGCTTCTTTTGTTAGTCGGCTATAGCTGGCTGCTCGAGATAGGAACGGGTGCGCAAAACTCATGGCGATGGGCCGGACGAGCCACGTCCATGCTCTATGGAGTGGCCGCAGCGCTTACGCTGGATGAATTTGCGTTATGGCTGAACCTAAGCGATGTCTATTGGCAGCGGCAAGGACGCGAAAGCTACGAAGCCATGGCGTTTTTTGGCGGACTGCTGTGTGTCGGCATATTTGGAGCGCCTTTCCTGCGCGGGATTGGACGAGAGATCGCCCGGCCCTTCCGGCGGAAAACGCCTCAGTGACCGCTAAACACTGCTCCCCTCAACTCCGCGGTCAGCTCTTCGGGCGACTTGCTCGATTCGAGTGTAAGCGGCTCATGGACCGAAACCGTAACCTTCCCGCTGCGGAACCATCGCTCGCCTCGTGCCTTAATTTCACCGAGCCCGGCGAGATGGACAGGCAGTGCCGGAATGCCAAGTTCTTTCCATAAAAGGCCCGATCCCGTTTTGAATGGTTGCGGCGTGCCGTCGTCCGAACGCCGTCCTTCCGGAAAGACGAGCACGCTATAGCCTCTATCCACTGCTTCTCCCGCATGGCGAAAGCTCCGCCGGAATCCGCTGTACTGGGGGAGCGGGAACACGTTGAACAGTCCGGTGATCAAAACGTAAGCACCGGGCGCCACCAGATTCAGAAACCAGTTGCCCTGATTGCGTCCACGCCGGAAATCGAGCAGCATCTCTCCCGACATCGCGACGGCGACCCGCTTTCGCACATGCTTCGGCAAGGCGTACAGGATGAACGGCACGTCGTAAGAAGTAATGTGATTCGCAACGATCAACATGGGCGACGCAGGCCATTCCTGGACCCGATTCACCACTCGCGGTTTTGCAAGAAAACGCACCAGCGGCATTCCAATCGCGCTTAGAAATGCAGTTCGGATTGCTTGCTGTACCGGATTCCACGGCCAGTGCGGATAAATGTGCCGGTCGGTTTGTTTTTGAGTTCCGGGAGCGGCAGCCGGAGCCTCGCGAATCAGTTTCTGAACATCTTCCTGGGTCTTGACCTGTTGAATAGCCGTATCGCTGAGCGAGATGCCGTATTGCTGCTCGAGTTGCGCCTGCAATTGAACCCGGCCCATGCTGTCGAGATTCAGCTCAGAAGGTGCTTCAGCCGCGACGTCTCCTGTCCCGATTTCGCTACTCGCGATGCGCCTGGCCACTTCGCGCTTTAGTACTTTGCCGGTCGAGGTACGTGGGAAGTCAGGCTCAGGCCACACGAGCCAGCGGCGGATTTGTTGAAAATCTGCGAGGTTTTGATTGGCTGCTTCGACGGCTGCGGAACCATCCCCGTTGCCGTTCGTTACCAGGACGGCGAGCGGTTCCGGTCCGTGCTCCGCTTGCGTCTCGATGATGGCAGATGTTCTGACAGCCGGTTGACGGTTGAGAGCCGCTTCCAAATCCTCGGGGTAAATGTTCAGCCCGGAGGAAGTGACGATTACATCTTTCTTGCGGCCACGAAAGCGAAGGTTTCCGTGTTCGTCGAAATCGGCGAGATCGCCTGTGGCGAGCCACTCGGAATCCTGCGTCTGCATGTGGCCCTGCTGCCAGGTGGCATTTGAAATGGTATCGCCGCGTACCAGCACTTCGCCTTCTTCGCTGAGGCGGACCTCACGGCCGGGAAGGACTTGTCCAATGGTCCCCTCTGCGGCATGGAACGGATGATTCAGGCTGACGAGCGCGGTGGTTTCCGTCATGCCATAGCCTTGTAC
>DAISJE010000625.1:0-2542 GCA_036821665.1 Bryobacteraceae bacterium
ATTGCGTCTAGCCGTTGAGAGTGGAATAGAGATACCGATGCCGACGGAATCGACGCGGTCCCTGATTGGCGCAAGGGCGCCGGTCGCGGTCAAACCGAATTGATCGAAGGCCGTATCCGCATGTGAATACTGCCCCGACAGCGTGATATTGGGTTTCGTTTCCACATTGGCCAACTGGGTTTGTCTTGCCGCCTGCTCACCCGCAATGCGAAGCGCAATCAGATCGGGCCGCTTCATGAGCGCCAAAGACTTAAGATGCGGCAAATCCAAAGCAACAGTTGGAGGTTTGAGGGAGGAGGTAAATGTAATTGGCTCTGTACTCGGAATGTCCACGACTGCTTTCAGTTGGAGAATGGCATCGCGAACGCGCCCTTCCGTCAGCGTGCGCTGCGCAGTATCGCGGTTGAGTTCGACCCGTAGCAGGTCTGCCTCCAACGGTGCGGCGTCTCCCTTCTGTACCCTCGCTTCCGTGAGCCGCAGGTATTCACGATTCACGTTGAGGAGGCGGTCGAGCACCGCAAGCTTCTGCTGGTCGGCGACAGCATCGGCATAACGGCTCTTTACCTCGAAGGACAGCGCTCTGCGGCGGTCATCGAACTCGGCCTGAACTAACGCTACTGCCTGCTCTGCGACTGCAACACGTTTACCTCGTTTTCCGAACGTTTCAAATGTGTGCGAATAGCTGAGACTGAAGCTGTCCTCCGCCGCGTTTCCGAACGGTTGGCCGGCAAGCCCGTTGAATTCTAAAGTGTCAACTGGACCGACCCGTGCCTGTTTCAGTAATCCGTGGGCCTCGGCAATCCGCTGTTTCAATGAAAGAAAATCACGATTCCTTGCAATCGCTGCCTCGACGAGCTGATCCGGGGTCAAGGCAGACGATGCCGCCTGCGACCATGCCGTCGCCATAAATAGGCACAGGCCGGCCGACAGAGCGAGCGCCTGTCGATACATACACAACTCCCTTAAAAATTTGAATGAAAACTTTTAGGAACTGCGGCTAGGCGCGAGGAGGGTGGAAAAGAGGATCAAGCTGAACGACCGGCGCGTCAATAACGATCAACGGAGCGGTCGCGGTCACGATCAAGGTTGGTGAGAGCACCACGTGGATCGCAGGAATGGCCGTTGCAGAACAGCAGAAGCAATCGTCTTGCGAACAACTTCCTTGCAACTCGTTTTGTACTGTGGCCTTGTCCTGCCAAAAAGCCCCGAGCATATCGACAGCAATGAGGTCCACCGCCGCGCTCAGCAGCAAGCAGAGAGCCGCAAGACGGAACAATTTGGACCAGACTGTCATCGCGAGTCGATAGTTGCCGGCGGAAGATCTAATTCCATTTAACTATAGTGGCTCCGCTCGCCGGGAAAAACTTTTTACATCGCCTCTTTCCAACCCTGGCGAATCAACCACCAGTTGGCGGGATAGCTGGTGAAGAAACCGATGATCATACCCACCTGCATGAGAAACCAGTATTCGGCTTGCGTGGGCTCAAGTCGAGGATGGAAATGACGGCTCATCCAGAACATGAAGGCAAAGAGCCCGACTTCGAAAGCCGTGAGCGAGATCGTATCCGCTTTGAGAGCAGCCTTAATTCCGGGCCAGCCGGAGATGTTCCGCATTGGAGCAATGGAAAAATACTGAAAGACAATGCCGAGCACATAAGCAGCCACGAAATCCCAGAGATAACTACCTGCCAGCCTTGAGCCGAGTAGCGTAAATCCCGTAAAGAAGACAATCCATTCGGCAATGATGTCGCCCAGCGTGCAACCGGCTCCGCAGTGAGTAACACCAGTCCAGGCCTTCTGCCAGAAAGGTCTCTCTTTTCCGTGCTGGTGCTTGTGTTCGTTGCCAGGCCCTGCTGGTTTCTGACGTCCAAAAGCAAAATAGGTCCACAATGCAAACGGCCCAAAATACAAGGCAGTGATCGGCCAGACGAAGTTCATAATCATCATCTTTTGGGGACGCCGAAATAGATCGAGCACAAGGACCAAAAAGGAAACTCCTGAGAGGATTAGCGCCCAGACGCTAACAGTATGTAGGGCGCTCATAATTCCGCCTTTCGGAGCCGCAACGCATTCGTAATGACCGAGACGGAGCTGAAGGTCATCGCGGCACTGGCAATCATCGGGCTCAACAGCAGCCCGAAAACCGGATAAAGAATGCCGGCAGCGATGGGTACGCCGAGCACGTTATAGATAAATGCAAAAAAGAGGTTTTGCCGGATATTGCGCATGGTGGCCCGGCTCAGACGCCGCGCGCGAGCGACGCCCCGCAAATCGCCTTGTACAAGGGTGACTCCGGCGCTTTCCATCGCAACGTCGGTTCCGGTCCCCATCGCAATCCCGACCTGGGCCTGCGCCAGTGCGGGAGCGTCGTTCACTCCATCACCGGCCATCGCGACGATTTGCCCCTGCGCTTGCAGCTTCTTTATTGCATCTGCTTTTTGGTCTGGCAAAACTTCGGCTTCGATATTGTCGATCCCGAGGCGCTTAGCAACGGCCAGAGCCGTTGTCCGGCTATCTCCCGTGAGCATTGTAATCCGCACTT
>DAISJE010000626.1:0-2515 GCA_036821665.1 Bryobacteraceae bacterium
GGTTCTGCGCGCACGAAAGTGGATCTGCGTTGTAAGTTGTATTCCGCTATTGGCCGGAATTCCCGCAGTGCTCGTCGCAAGTCCCTTCTCTGCCCTGGCATTCATTTGCGTCGCATTGTTCGGGTTCGCCAGTTGGTCCACCATGGGTTTGACGCTGCCTTCGGATCTTTTCCAATCGGAAGTGGTTGCCTCGGTTACCGGTTTGAGCGGTTTAGCGGCGGGCCTCGTGAGCACGCTGTTTACGTTGCTGGTCGGAACTCTGGTAGACCACTTCTCTTATCTACCCGCGTTTGTTCTTGCGGCTACCGTTCCGATTGTGGCGACCATATGCGTCGTCTTTCTTATTCCTTCAACAGGCGGCCCAAGGTTGGGAGTTATGGGGCCGGATTCCATTCCCGAGCAGGTGTGATGATAAACGCAAATCGGTGTACCTTATCGAGACGTCAACTATTGACAATGGCCGCAGCCGCCTGCACTTTGCCTATGAAACTATCGGCAGCCGAACTCTCGGGGTTTTACTATCGCGATTATTCAAAGTGTCTTCCCGATCATTTGACTGCGCTTGCGCGCGCGGCATACGAAAAGCGCAATCGTGAGCTATCGCTTCTCACCAATGCGGAAAGCATCCGGAAGCGCCAGACGTGGGTGCGCGAAACCTTTTGGAAGCTCATCGGCGGCGAACTGGAAAGAACTCCGCTGAACGCGCGCAAGACGGGCGAGTTCGAGCGGCCCGGATATCGCCTCGAAAAAATCATCTACGAAAGCCGCCCGGGCCTTTTCGTGACTGCGAATCTATACGTACCTACGACGGGCAAGCCGCCTTATCCGGGCGTGCTGTTTCAGATGGGACACTCCGGCTTGGGCAAAGCCTATCCTAGTTATCAAAAATGCTGCCAGGGACTCGCCCGGCTCGGTTACGTTGTACTGGCCTTCGATCCTATGGGCCAGGGCGAGCGAATCGCCTATCTGGATGACTCCGGTATTAACACACGGCTCGGTTCAATTGATGAAGAGCACAGTTTTCCTGGAAAGCAATTCCTGCTGTTAGGCGACACCTCGTCGCGTTACCAGCTTTGGGACGCCATCCGCAGTCTGGACTATCTCGCCGGACTGCCATATGTCGATCCCCAGCGCCTGGCATCCACTGGCCAATCCGGAGGCGGCACTCTCACCATGCTGCTTGCCTGCGCCGATTCACGCCTGGCTGCGGCGGTTGTTTGCTCGGGCAACACCGAAAACGTAGCCTGCGCGAATTTTGATCCGCCGGGTTCCACTGACGATGCGGAGCAGGATCTCATCAACTCGGGGCCGCTTGGCTTCGACCGCTGGGATCTCCTCTATCCAATCGCTCCGAAGCCTCTCCTGATCCAGGTGAGTGCCCACGATTTCTTCGGGACTTACTCGCCGCGTTATCTGAGCGACGGGCGCGAGGAATACGAGAAGCTCCTCAAGTGTTACGACGTTCTGGGCCATGCCGATCAGCTTGGCTGGAGCAGCACACCGCTGCCGCATTCGCTCAGCTACTCGCTGCGGCTGAGCGTCTATAACTGGTTCGAAAAGTGGCTCAAGAGATCGGATAAACAAATTCAAGACGAGCCGCACGTTGCACCGGAAGCGGAGAAAACACTCTGGGTCGGACCGACCGGTAATGTCGCACGCGATTTCAGCAGTCTGCGCCCAATCGATTTCATCAAAAAGCAGGCGAGTTCAATCACCGATCGCGAACCGGCAAAATCGTGGACCGAAGCATTAGCTGTCCGTTCGCCCGCGCGGGATCTCAAGATGCGAAAACTGGCCCGTACGGCGACCGAAGATGCTTCGATAGAAGCTATCGAGGTGCAATCGGGATCAACCGTTTGGTTGCCTGCTTGGCTGTTCACTCCCGCGAAGCCGGATACCGGGCGTGGTCCTTTACTGATTCTCGATGACAGGGGACGAAATGCGTACGCAGGAGAAGACGGGGTTTATCACCGGCTAGCTCGCGGCGGTCGTGCGGTGTGCGCCGTGGATCTGCGCGGCATCGGCGATACTCGGCCTGAAGTCGGACGCGGGAACCCCGCTTACACCATTCCTCACGATGCAGAAGAAGAATTCGCCTGGTCGTCGCTCATTCTCGGCGACTCATTGTTGTCGCAACGTATTCAGGACATCCTCGCTGTGATACGCGCTATGCGCAACCAGCCTGGCTTCGAGAATGCGCCGCTCGCGGTTGCTGCGCGGGGACGCCTTACGGTACCGGCGCTCTTTGCTTTTGCCGCATATCAACAAATCGATTCGCTCTACCTCGCGGGTGGCCTGCTATCCTACCGGAACATACTAGATACTGAGAACTACCGGCAGCCGCTATCGATTTTTGCTTGGGATCTGTTCCGGCTGACGGATCTCCCCAAACTTGCTGCACAAGCCAATCCACGGCGTATTTATCTCGCGGGAGCGGTGGATGCTGCGAATAACCGGATCGATGTCGCCGCGGTTCGAAATGTCTATTCTGGCAAGAATGTAGAGATTTCAGTGG
>DAISJE010000627.1:0-2487 GCA_036821665.1 Bryobacteraceae bacterium
CGCAGTAGCTGAGGCGGAAGGGTATGCGCTCCAGTTCGGCTGCGTGACCGGTCCCGACGTCGGCGCGATGGGCCTTCACTACGTAAACGGGAACCTCGTGAATAGTGGCGTGCTGGATCCGACTCGCCCCCAAATTGTTATCTACGAGCCCAGTCCGGGTGGCGGTCTGCGCTTGATCGGCGCCGATTATTTGGTGTTTAAAGACGCGTGGGACAAGAAGAATCAAGGCCCGCCGCAGCTCATGGGACAGCTCTTGCATTTGTTTGAAAGCCCCAATCGCTTCGGACTGCCGGCTTTCTATACGCTCCATGTCTGGGCGTGGAAGGATAACCCAAATGGCGCGTTCGTGAACTGGCATCCGAACGTTTCATGCGAGTGGTTCGCGGGTCAAAATTAATGACCCGCAGATTCAAAAATACAGGAGGCAAATGAAATGAGTGCAGCGCAGGCGCCCGCTTTGAATATGGAAAAACTGAACGCTTTTATCGGTCAATTCGTGGCTGATCTAGGCGCGGCCGGTCATGCCGGAATGGTCGTTATCGGAGAGAAGTTGGGCCTCTATAAAGCCCTGGCGAGAAAACCGCAGAGTTCCTTTGAACTGGCAGCTAAGACGAATACCGACGAGCGCTACGTGCGCGAGTGGCTGGCGTCGCAAGCTGCCGGAGGCTATGTTACGTACGACGAGAATACCGGCAAATTCAGTCTGAGTGAAGAACAAGCATTCACACTCGCCAACGAAGACAGCCCGGCATATCTGCCCGGAGCGTTCGAACTGGCTTTGGGCTCGCTTGCGGCGGTTCCGCGTATTACGGAATCTTTTCGCAGCGGCGCCGGCATGGGTTGGCATGAACACGCCGACGGAGTTTTTCACGGATGTGAAAAGTTCTTTCGACCCGGTTATGCCGCGAATCTCGTCAGCTCCTGGATCCCGGCCTTACACGGCGTGAAGGAAAAATTGGAGGCCGGTGCGCGTGTTGCCGATGTGGGCTGCGGCAAAGGAGCCTCCACGTTGTTAATGGCTAAAGCATTTCCCAAGTCGCGGTTCTTCGGATTCGATTATCATGACAAGTCGATCGAGGCAGCGCGCGAGTCCGGCCGGCGCGACGGGATCGCTGATCGCATCGTCTTCGAAATCGCGAAGGCCAAGGATTTTCCCGGCAAAGATTACGACCTTGTGACGGTCTTTGATTGTTTGCATGACATGGGCGACCCGATCGGCGCGGCCGCCCACGTTCGGCAATCCTTAACCAGAGATGGTGTTTGGATGATCGTGGAGCCTTTTGCTAACGACCAATTGAAGGACAATCTCAACCCTGTTGGGCGCGTCTATTATTCTTTTTCGACGCTGTTGTGTACACCTTGTTCCCGATCGCAGGAAGTTGGGTTGTGCTTAGGCGCACAGGCCGGAGAGGCGCGCATTCGGGAGGTAGTGACCTCAGCCGGATTTACGCGCTTCCGCAGAGCTATTGAAACACCATTCAACATCGTTTACGAAGCCCGGCCATAATTGCCAGGTCGCGGAAGCACGGGTTGGCGGCCAACACAAGGAATGTTCGCCGCCAAACCTCACTCATATCTCAACGCTACCGTCGGATCCACTAGCGACGCCCGCCGTGCCGGAAGATAACCGGCAACTCCAGACACAATTAGCAGCGTTAATGTGATGCCCAGCAGAGTCGCCGGGTCATTTGTGTGTACTCCGTAGAGCATCGCGGAAAGCGCGCGCGTTGCAATAAGCGCCGCGGGAGTCCCGATCGCGAGGCCAACCAGCACGATCCCCAGCATCTCACGCAAAATCGCCCGCCGGACGGTAGATGGTTCCGCGCCGACTGCCATACGGATGCCGATTTCACGCGTCCGCCGCGCGACCTCATAAGAAAGCAGCCCATAGAGACCAACGCAAGCCAGTGTCAACGCCAACAGGCCGAAGGCCGCTGACAAGCGAGCGACCAGCCGCTCAATAAGAAGGGTTTCGTTAATGACTTCGATCTGTGTATGCACTTCGAAAATCGGCAGATTCGGGTCAACTTCTCTGACGATCTTTCTCGCCGCCGGGATCAGCGACGAAGGATCTGCCCCCGTCCGCAATTCGAAGTATGCGCGCTCAGCTAACAACGGCATGTAAGCAGTCGGCTTGATGTCGTCTCGTAAGCTGTTGTATTTGGCATTCCCGGCGACCCCGACGATCTCTTTCTTGACGGCTTTGGGCGAGTCTTCTCCAAAATGCAGCCCAATCGGATTGCGGCCGGCAAGATATTCTTTGACGAACGCCTGGTTTACTACTGCGACGGGCCGTCCTTTTGCGAATTCAGTGGCTGTAAAGGAACGGCCGGCGAGCAGTGGGATTTCCATGGTGCGGAAGAAATCGGGGCCGACATCCAGCAGGTTTACCTGAACCTCCGTTCGATACGCTCTACCTTCTATCAGATACTTGCTGGAACTCGTGCTGTTACTAAGAAGAGCGCTTGACGAGTAAGTCACACCCGT
>DAISJE010000628.1:0-2474 GCA_036821665.1 Bryobacteraceae bacterium
GAGTGAAGGAGCTGGCGGCGCGACTTCGTTAGAGGATCTCGTAAAAAAGCTCTCTAAACCGCGCGCTGTCTGGGTCATGGTGCCGGCAGGCAAAGCGACCGAGTCGACAGTCCAGACTCTTGCGGCGGCCATGGAACCTGGCGACACCATCATCGATGGTGGCAACAGTTTCTACAAGGACGACATTCGCCGCGCCGCCGAGTTCAAGAAGAAGAACATCAACTACGTCGATGCAGGTACCAGCGGCGGTGTATGGGGGGTAGAGCGCGGCTACTGCCTGATGGTTGGCGCCGAAGAGCCGGTGTTCAAGCAATTAGAGCCCATTTTCAAAACGCTCGCTCCGGGTATCGGAAACATTGAGCGAACACCCGGACGCGAGAAAATGGGCGGCACCGCGGAACAGGGATATCTTCGGACCGGACCGCCCGGTTCCGGGCACTTTGTGAAAATGGTTCACAACGGAATCGAATATGGCGTCATGCAGGCCTATGCCGAAGGATTCGATCTTCTGGTTCACAAGGATTCAAAAGACCTTCCGGAAAATGAGCGTTTTACTTTAAACATCGCCGATATCGCCGAGCTATGGCGCCGAGGCAGCGTCATCGGCTCCTGGCTTCTTGATTTGACCGCGATGGCGCTGGCTGAGAATCCCGATTTGTCCAACTTCAGCGGCTTTGTTGAAGATTCAGGTGAGGGGCGGTGGACCATCGATGCGGCAATTGAACAGGCCGTCCCGGTTGAAGTGCTTGCCTCTGCGCTCTTCACGCGCTTTCGTTCCCGAAGAGAACACACCTTCGCGGAAAAGGTTCTCTCGGCGATGCGCTACAAGTTCGGCGGCCATGTCGAGCTTCCGACAGGCGGCTAACTGAACCGCGCGCGTGAGCAAGCGGAGCCTGTGGAGTCACGCTAGGGCGATTCCAGTTCCGGCCCCGTCCGCGTAATTCTGATGGGCATAACATGCGTTGCAAGAATGTGCGTACCCAGAAACGAGATCTGTACAACTTCCGCGTGCTGCGTTGCTTCGCGTTGATATTGATCGAACACAAAATTGCCTAGCGAGTAGAAGATGAGTCCGCCGTGATAGCTCTCTTCCGGCTGGACAAGATGCGGATGATGGCCGATAACCAACTTGGCTCCGGCATCTATGGCCGCATGCGCAAACGCGATTTGCGCCTTTGATGGTTTTGGCGCATATTCAATGCCGTGGTGCATGGAAACGATCACGACATCGACGTGCTTCCGTAGTTCTGTGACATCGCGGCACAGCGCTTCTGGATCTGCGAGCGCGATCCGTTCATCTATGTCGTGCCAGTTTCCATTTTGCTGGTCGTACGTGTAGCCAAGGAAACCAAATCGGATTCCCTTTCGCTCTAGCACGACGCCAGCATGAGTCTTTACTGGCGATTCGGAACTGCCAACCGGTTCGATGCGGTGTTTTCGCAACCAGCGCACGGTAAATTCCACGCCGTGCGGCCCACAATCCCGTGAATGATTATTGGCCGTGGAAGCGATAGCAATATGAGCCAGCTTAAGCCCGGCGATGGTCTCCGGCGCCGCATGAAAAATAAGCCCCCCATCATGAAACCGTCCGCGATCGGAGAAAGGCGATTCCAGGTTTACAAATGCAATGTCGGATGCGGCCAGTAGCGGCGCTATTTTTCGGAATGGTAGGGCGGGATCATGTGCGGCCACGATCTGCTTGCGAACGCCACGATCCAGCATCACGTCACCGGCAAAAATGAGCCGGTTATACGCGGGTTCGGCAGCAAATGCGCTTACGCATACGACCGCCAGAATGAATAGCCCATTCCGCACTACAGTTTTTCAGCGGCAGCTTCATCCAGAAACCACGTTGCTCTTGAGTCGCGGCTGGCGATCTGGCACGGATAATTGACAAAATCCTCTCCGCTCGTCAATACATGTCGCACGGCATTGGCCTTGTCTAAACCAGAAACCTGCAGCACGGTTTTCGCAGCGGCTTCCAAGACCCCCGGCAAGAGAGTCACACGATCCATCTTTAGATGCTCCACCCACGCGTGTGCCGCGATGTCGCTGTGATCCTTAATCAGTTCGCTACCGGGAAATAAACTCGCTGTATGAGCGTCAGCGCCTATTCCGCGATGAATCACATCGAACTCCGGCAATTCGCCATGCTTCAGTTCGAAGAATGTTCGAATATCCTCGACGTAGCGGGCCGCCGCTTGCACCGGATCTATTTCTCCGTAAATACGATGTATATTTTCGGACGGAATTTCCGCGGGCTTAAGCAGGGTGTCGTTCGCAAGTTTGAAGTTACTTTGCTCGTCGGTCGGAGGGACACAACGCTCATCCACCCAGAAAATATGCACCTTCGACCAATCGAAACCGGCCTTGGCCAGTGCGGAAAACATCGGCTTCGGCGTGCTGCCGCCCGAAATTGCAAGCGTCGCGCGGCGTTGTGTCTTCAAACCCTCCGACAACTGCTCCAGAATGTA
>DAISJE010000629.1:0-2453 GCA_036821665.1 Bryobacteraceae bacterium
CATGAATGACCGGACCACGCTGCGCACCGATCTGAACGTTTTTGCCGATTTCCGGCCGAAGCTTCCTGCCTCTTACAAAAAAGAACCATACCTTTTTCTTGGCAACATACAGCCCGATCTGCAACGCGGCGTTCAACGGCAGATGAACGGGCTACGTTTTACCGGCGGCGACACCATGAACTATTGGATTTCCCAAACCCGCGATGAACTTCTCGCCGCCATTCGCAATTGGGACTTCCTCCTTATCAACGACAGCGAAGCACGCATGCTGGCAGGCGAACATAACCTCCGGAAAGCTGCGGAAAAGATTCTCAATATGGGGCCGACCACGCTCGTGATAAAGCGCGGTGAATACGGAGCTATGCTGGTCCGGCGCGATACGTTGTTCATGGTGCCCGGCTATCTGCTGGCGGATGTTTTCGATCCTACGGGCGCCGGTGACTCCTTTGCCGGTGGGTTCGTCGGATATCTAGCGGAGCGCGGATTCGACCTCCGCAACGGGCACTTCGATGTGCACGAGTTGCACCGGGCGGTTATTTACGGCTCAGTCATGGGGAGCTTTTGCTGTGAGCAGTTCGGCGTCGAGCGTTTTCGCAATCTCACGCGCGAACAGATCGACGAGCGCTTTGAAGAGTTCCGGCGATTCACCGCGTTCTAGAGCGAGTGGGGCGGACGATCGGGTTTTGTCGTCTGCCATAGAGTTCTTCCTGGTATTCGGCTCGCTTTGCATCCTCATTGCGCTGGCGGCGCTCTGGTGCTTTCGCAACGGCTACATCCTTTATTACGGCGATGCCCAGTGTCACCTGAATTTGAGCCGCAGCATTATTGATTCCCGCACGCCTGGTTATGACCAATTAGGAACCGTTTGGCTTCCCGTTCTACACGTCATTTGTTTGCCATTTGTCGCCGACATGTCGCTCTGGTCGAACGGATTGGCCGGCACCATACCCGTCTCTATTTGTCTCGTAGCAGCGGGGCTGTTTTTCTATTACGCCGCGCGCGAGGTCTACGGCAGCTGGATCGCCGCGGTCATTGTGCTGGGGTGCTTCGCGCTCAATCCGAACGTCCTGTATCTCGCAACCATTCCGATGACGGAGATCGTGTTCGCCGCCGGCCTCGGCGCAATGCTGTTCTCGATCTTCCGGTTCCGGACCACGCAACGCCACCGTTACCTTCTGCTCGGAATCGGCGCATCCTGGTTCATGAGCCTGACCCGCTATGACGGTTGGTTTCTGATTCCATTTTCGGGGCTTGCCTTCGCACTGTTTGCAAGGCATCATCGCTGGCGTGTGCTCGTCGAATTCGGCGCGTTAGCATCGCTCGCGCCTCTGTATTGGTGCGCGCACAATTGGTGGGAGACGTCAAATCCCTTCGATTTCTACAACGGACCATATTCGGCAAGCGCAATACAGGGCGGCAAACCGTACCGCGGCTATCACAACTGGCTGGTGGCTGCGCAATATTACTCAAATGCCGGTGAATTGTGCGCGGGCTGGGGTTTGATCGTCTTAGGCTGCATCGGCGCGGTCTGCGCGGCCGCCAAGAGAGTATTCGCGCCATTGCTATTCCTGCTGCTCATTCCCATCTTTTACATTTGGAGCATTCATTCGTCAGGATTGCCGATACATGTTCCCGGACTTTGGCCGTTTAGCTACTACAACACGCGCTACGGCATCGCTGTCGTCTATCTCGCGGCATTCGCGGCCGGCGCGATTCCGTTTATCCTGCGGAAACGGGTCAAGGCCTATGCATGCCTCCTGCCTCTTATCGCCTTGTTGCCCTGGCTCATCCATTCATCGCCCCAGAATTGGATCTGCTGGAAGGAATCGCAGGTAAATTCCGATTCGCGGCGGGTCTGGACCAATGAAGCCGCTGGCCTTCTGAGCGCGCGGTACAGCAAAGGCCAAGGTATCCTGACCACATCCGCTTCCGGTGACGTAGCGGGCATATTTTGCCGCGCCCGGATACCGCTTTCTGAAGTATTGGATGAAGGTAACGGTCCGGCTTGGCTTGCTGCGGTCAGCCGCCCCGATTTATACCATCCCGCGTATTGGGCCATTGCTCAAAAAGGCGATCCGGTTGGGAAGGCCGCAGAAAGATCCGACCCACCCATCTATTTATTAGATAAGCAGATACGCACAAAATACGATCCACTACTATCCATTTATCAACGAGATACATCGAAATAATGAAGATTCCCTTTACCAAGCTGCACGGAGCTGAAAACGACTTTCTCCTGACCTGGGCGAAACATGCCCCTTCTGAAAATCTACCGGAAGCGGCGCGACGCATCTGTGCGCGAACGACGGGCGTTGGTGCCGATGGCTGGATGCTGGCTTGGCCTGAACAGAACGGGCTTGCCACGCGATTGTTTAACTCCGATGGAAGTTCTGCCGAAATGTCGGGCAATGGAACGCGCTGTGCGGCAGCCTTCGCTCTGCTGAAGGACATCG
>DAISJE010000630.1:0-2344 GCA_036821665.1 Bryobacteraceae bacterium
AAGCAGTTCGCGACCAGATGCCGAGCGCCGAAGACGTGCGCGACAGTATCGTCATCCCCGATGCCAAATGGATCAACGAGCATGCCGCAGAGTTGCTGGAGCGGTGGAACAATTGGGTTCGCTAAAGCAGGATAACGATGTGAAAACATTGTGCATGATCATACGGTGCCACGACGTTTGAAAGATGAGTGTTTAGCGATCGTTCATTGAATGAACGCTTGACGCCGATGCGCCCCGATAAACATCGACAGGAGGTCCGCCTGCGAGCAGAAATGCTCGAAGCCGGGCGGGCCTCTCTTGCCCACCGAGGCCTCGTAACGATGCAGAAATGACCCCTTTGCTGCGCGCCACTATCTTCTCGTTTGGGATAGCGTTTATTCAAAGGGGCGCGGCGTACGATTGGGACGGCGTAAGAACAAGGCGAACAAAAAGTATCGAAGATCGGGATTTCGCCGATGACTCCCTCAATCGCCGTGACGGCGCCTGCGATGCTGCTGTTGAAGCGCACGACTAAATGCATCGGACTGCAAGCGTCGGGACAATCCATGGGGGATGCCGAAAGACTCCGGTGAATGGACATTTCGTAAAAACATTGGCGGCTGCAGTCTTTGAAGGGAACATAGCCGCAGCCTGATTGGTCTTTATCGGGGCCATATAATAGGACGAACCACCACCTTAATGCTCAGAAGTCAAACTTGACTTCCCATTTGCAATATAAGAACATAAAGGGAACATGTGGATTTTACAATGACCTACGCAAAGCAGATTATTGAGCAGCCCCTCGAAACCTGAATTCGATCGAAGGTTGAAAGATCTCTTCTGCTACGTTATCCGGCTGGCATAGAATCAATATCGGACTGGCAATGTAAACGGATCGTACCTAGAACTGGAATCATCAGAAAGGGTCCCGCTCTCCATGAAGTTCAGCCTCGATCATCTGCCGGAACGCAAACGCCTCGAACTGTCGCGAATTGTCGAGATCGTCCATGAAGAATTCGAGGATGCTCTGAAGGAAGGCACAGCCGATTTCAAGAAGAAGGGTCGCATCCTCAAGATCATTCTTTTCGGCTCCTATGCTCGTGGCGATTGGGTCAATGAAGAGAACATCGGCAAAGGCTATAAGTCCGACTACGATTTGCTGGTAATCGTCAACAATCGCAAACTTACAGACTTCGGTTCATACTGGCGCAAGGCGGCCGACCGTTTTCCCCGTATCGTTAAGCCACCAGTCAGCCTCAACGTGCATTCGCTCCGCGAGGTCAACACAGCGCTGAAACTCGGCAATTACTTCTTCAGCGAAATCCGCCGCGACGGCATCGTTCTTTACGAACTCGACGATGAGGAACTTGCCGAAGCGAAGCCGCTCACTCCAGCAGACGAGTATCGCGCCGCTCAGGAGCATTTTAAAAACTGGGCCCCGGGTGCGTCGAATTTTCTCCATCTCTCGAAAATGGCCATTGACGGCGGCATGCTCAAAGAAGGTGCGTTCCTGCTTCACCAAGCCATCGAACGCATCTACTCCACGTTGTTGTTGACACTGACCAGCTATAGCCCAGCCTCGCACAACCTCAACCACCTGAGGACGCTTGCCGAAGGTCGCGATCAGCGGCTTGCAGAAATCTGGCCACAAGATCGCCAACGCTATACTGCCTGGTTCAACATCATCAACCAAGCCTACGTGAAATCCCGCTATTCCAAGCATTTCAAGATCACCGAAGAAGCCTTGGTCTGGCTTGGCGAACGTACGGACGCACTGCAGCAACTGGTAAAAGCGAGTTGTGAGGAGCATATCGAAAAGCTGCGGAAAAAGCTCTGAGCGCGGCGGACATTCGCGGCCGCCATGTCTTTGTTTTTCTCCACGCGGTGGGCAATTATCCGATCACTATGCCGGCGCACCACTCCGCCATGCTCGAAACCTCCCTTTGCCTGCAATCTTGTCCCTTAGCGTCCGCCCTATACCCGAGCTGTGGGCATTACCGAAAGGTGTAAAGACATATCGGTTCTGCCCAATCCATTGGTGTCTAGGGGAAGCTAAAGCAGTTTGCCGTCTGCGTTTACCGAGTCCCCGCTGCGGCCTCTCGAAAAGCCCGTCGCTGGCAATTCGCCGCCACGCAGCAGGCAAAAAACCTGGAACCAGAAATGGCTGTCGGCGGCACGTCCATCCACCTTCGCGCCTAAAGCGCACCAAGCCACAGCAAGCGTGGCATCAGGACCATAGGCCGCCTTGGCGGCTAAGACCGCGGCCGCCATGTCCGTGCCGGACCAAATAGAGATGTCATCATCCGACGTCGCCTGGCGAAATTTTGATGTATCCGCGAAAATCATAGGAAGCTCTCCCGTGAAC
>DAISJE010000631.1:0-2280 GCA_036821665.1 Bryobacteraceae bacterium
AGAACTACTGGCGTGGGGCAGGGCCGTGCCCTGCGCCGGGCGCGTCGCCCCGCCCTTCGAGAATGCAACATGGAGGAACGCATCTGAGCCGCGCGCCCCAGGAAGCGGCCTTCCTCACTCGAACGGCGCATCATCCTCCCCCGTATCCGCCGCCAGATTCTCGAATTTCGTATAGCGGTTCAGAAAGGCCATCTTCACCCGGCCTGTGGGGCCATTGCGCTGTTTTGCCAAAATTAACTCGGCCAACCCTTTCAGGCTTTCTTTGTCGGGCCGGTAAACTTCTTCCCGAAAGATGAACGCCACCATATCGGCGTCCTGCTCGATCGATCCCGACTCTCTCAAGTCGCTCAACATCGGCCGGTGATCTCCCGTCCGCGTCTCGGGCGCGCGGCTTAACTGCGAAAGCACCAGAAACGGCACGCGCAGTTCCTTCGACATCAGCTTCATGCCGCGCGAGAGCGAACTGATCTCCTGCACCCGGTTTTCGAAACGTCCCCGGCCCTGCATCAATTGCATATAGTCGATGATCACCAGCCCCAAATCCTGCTCGGCTTGCAGTCGGCGCAACTTCGAATGCACGTCCATCAGGTTTGTGCCCGCCGTGTCATCCAGAAAGAGAGGCGCTTCCACAATCCGATAGAGCGCTTCCTGCAGTGCGTGCCGTTCGTCGTGGTTGAGGTAGCCCGCGCGGAATCGCTGCTGATCCACCCGCGCCGCCGCACAGATCATGCGGGTCAACAGCGACTCCTTCGACATTTCCAGCGAAAACACCGCCACCGCTTTCGGATTCTTCGGATTCGTCGCAACATGCTGGGCGACATTCAATGCCCAGGCCGTTTTCCCCATGGCCGGGCGCGCTGCCAGAATGAATAGTTCGCCCTCCCGCAACCCTCCCGTCATCTCGTCGAACTTCAAAAAACCCGTGCTGATTCCCTTGATGCGCTTGCTTGCATCCAGAAACGCGTTGATGCCGCCCTCATATTCGCTAATGATCTGCGCCGGATCCGCGAGCCCATTCTTCGTCTGGACATCGCCGATTTTTATAAGAGCATCTTCGGCTGCTCCCAGGATCTGCCCGGCATCCTCCTCCAGGCTGTAGCAGCGTGCCATGATGTCTTGCGAAACCGTGATAATCCGTCGGCGCAGCGCCTTCTCTTTCACGATTCCGACATAGCTTTCGAGATTGTGCAGTTGCGGCAGCCCGTCATCGAGCGATACCAAATAGCTCAGCCCGTCCACCGACTGCAACTGGCCCTGCTTCATCAGTTCATTGGCGAGCGTGACGCGGTCTATCTTTTCGCCGCGTTCGTGCAACTCGCCCATGCGCAAAAAAATGCGCTTGTGCTTCTCCAGGCTGAAGTCGTCTGCCCCCAAAGTTCCAGCGACTTGCACATATGCGGTGTCGCTGCTCATAATCGCTCCCAGTACAAAACGCTCGGCGTCCAGGTTATCGGGAAGCGGCTGATCGATACTGATGTCGCGTACGGCCATACGAAGGTGACCCGCCTAAATTAACCGAGCCCGCCGGTACTTCTCAAGCACAAATTCGTAGGAAATCTCCAATTCACAATGTGGACCTCCTGTGTTCTCGCTTCGCCTGGTTGATTTGTTTTAATTTCCACAAGCTTTCCTCAATACATTTTCACCCAAAATTGTTTCGGTAGAAAAATTTCTGTGTGGGGCGAACCGCCGCGAAAAGAATCGGGGACACTCCAGGCTGATTTCCGATTCGCTGCGGCGTCCAATCAGCAGGCGTGTCCCCGATTCCGCCAATAAGCGGTCCGCAAATTGCTCTAATCCGCATCTTGACTATCAAAACTAAACGGTTTAGTATGGATTGACTTTGTGGCGCACGATTTATCGTGCCGGCGGGCAGTTTAGTGCCCGCTTTTAATCCAAATTCGAAAAGGGCGGATTGTGATTAAAGCGACCAATCTCGTGAAGACATTCGGCGACTTCACCGCCGTAAACAACGTTTCCTTCGAAGTGCGGAAAGGCGAAATCTTCGCATTTCTCGGACCGAACGGCGCGGGCAAAACAACCACCATTAAAATGCTCACTACTCTATTGCGGCCTACCAGTGGTGAAATCCAGCTCGATGGCCTTGATCCGGCGACTAAGCAAAACGAGGCGCGCCGCAGCTTTGGCATCGTTTTTCAGGACCCCAGTCTGGACGGCGAATTGACCGCTCACGAAAATATGGAGCTTCATGCCGTCCTGTACCATGTGCCCCGCAAGGTACGTGCCGAACGCATCGAGGTCTTACTCAACACCTTCGAG
>DAISJE010000632.1:0-2274 GCA_036821665.1 Bryobacteraceae bacterium
CGATGCCGAGGGCACGGCTCAGCAGGTCAAATCTCTCGCCCGCGCCGGGTCGGAATGAGACTTTGCGTACACGGCTCACCGGAGTTGCTCGGAGACGTCCCGGCGCGCTGCACCGGTTTCTTTATCGTCGAGACCCCCTTTCGGCTGCCCGTATCCATCCGAATGACCAACAAAAACTGATTCGCGCAATAGAGCTCACTGCGCTTACCGGCCAGCCGGCTTCTCAAACGCAAAGCAAAGCCCGCGACGCGCTACGCGGATTCGCAACGCTGAAGCTTGGATTGAATCCGGAACGCGCGCAACTTTATCGCAAGCTGGATGAGCGGTCGGCGGAAATGTTTTGCTCCGGTTTGCTGGAAGAAACCAGAGCACTGATTCACGCGGGTGTATCAACCAATTCGAAAGCTCTGCAATCGCTCGGATATAAGCAAGCCGTCCAGATTCTCGACGGCGAATTGACTCTCGATGCTGGCATTGCCGCTTGCCAGACGAAAACCCGGCAGTACGCAAAACGGCAGATGACCTGGTTTCGCTCCGAAGCGGGTGTTCATTGGCTGCATGGTTTCGGAAATGAAGAGCCGGTTCAACGCGAAGCGCTACGGATGGCCGACGATTTCGTAAATCGCTAATGCAAATGACTTATCAGGGCTAACTGGAATATCCGACATTTACCTTGCTTTGCATAGTAGCGGCGCACTTACCGTAACATCATGTGCATCGAATTCGTATCACAAGTAGGAGAAGTTCGATGCTAAAGAAAATGTTAGTCAGTTTTGTGACTGTTGGAGCGTTCGCCGCCATGGCTGCGACAGGCACTTACAAAGTCAACCTGATGCAAAAATCAATCCTGGATGGGAAGCAGTTGAAAGCCGGCACTTACAAGGTGGATGTCGAAAATAACATGGCTACGCTGAAGCACGGAAAAACCACGGTCCAGGCTCCGGCTCGTGAAGAGACGGCGCAAAATAAATTTCAAAACACGCAGATGGTCTACACGAACAACAATCTTCAAGAGATTGACATTGGTGGCAGTCACACAAAGATAGTATTTACCGGAATGAGCCATGCAAACGCCGGCGAGTAATTTGTGAAAAGCTGTCTACACCTGTAACGTAGCGATATCTACTGTGGATTGGTGACCTTCGATGATGACGATGCCGCTCTCGGTCACGTGGTATTTTTTCCGGTCGGCGTCGAGATCGTAGCCGATGTCGGTGTCCGGCGGTATTTTCACGTTCTTATCGAGGATGGCGCGACGTACCTTGGAGCGGCGTCCAATGTCGCAGTTATCGAAGATCACCGAATCCTCAACAAAAGCGCCCGTGTGCACGCGGACCCCACGGCCCAGCACCGAGCCCTTCACCATTCCGCCGGAGATGATGGAGCTGCCGGCAACGATTGTGTCGACGGCCATGCCGCGTCGGCCGTTCTCGTCGAAAACGAATTTTGCGGGAGCGTCGAAATAGCCCGCTGTACGCAGAGGCCATTGACGGTTGTATAGGTTCAATTCCGGCGAGACCGCCCGCAGGTCCATGCTCGCTTCGTAGTAAGCATCGATGGTCCCGACATCGCGCCAGTACTGCGGCGATCCGATCGGATCACCCGGAATAACGTTCGTCTGAAAATCGTATGCGTACATATCCGCTCGTCCGATCAGGGATGGAAGAATGTCTTTGCCGAAGTCGTGCGAGCTTTCTTCGTTCTGGCCATCGGCGTGAAGTTCGCGCAACAGAACATCGGTGGAAAATACGTAGTTGCCCATCGACGCAAAGACACGCGAAGGGTCTTCCGGAATTGTGGGAGCGTTGGCTTTCTTTTCGTGGAAACCTACAATATTGCCTTCCGGAGTTGTTTCGAGGACACCGAATTCGGTAGCCAGTTCCTTCGCAACTGGAATCGCCGCAACGGTTACTCCGGCTCTTTTCTCTACGTGATATTCGATCATCTGCCGTATGTTCATGCGATAGATGTGATCGGCGCCAAAGATCGCGACTACATGGGGATCGGCCTGCTCGATCAAATTAATGTTCTGGTTGATGGCATCGGCTGTGCCGCGATACCAATCCTCTTGGGCGGACCGCATCTGAGCCGGAACGGGAATAATGAAATTGTTCTTTAGCAATCCGCTCACCTCCCATCCCTCCCGCAAGTGCTGGAGCAGCGACTGGCTCTTGAACTGAATGAGAACGTATATGGAATAGATCCCGGAGTTCATCAGGTTGCTGAGAACGAAGTCGACAATGCGATAGCGGCCCCCAAACGGAACAGCGGGTT
>DAISJE010000633.1:0-2218 GCA_036821665.1 Bryobacteraceae bacterium
GGCGTCTGGCGCTGGGTGTGGTCGACGACCTCTGGGCCGATTATCTGGCCAATGTCGCGGAGCTACGCGGCGGCATTCATTGGGTTTCGTGGGGTGGCCGTGATCCGCTTTACGAATTTCTTACCGGCGTACGAGAAATCTACGATGATTTTCAAGCGTGCATGGAGGAAGACATTGCGACGGCATTTGCCACCGCAGAGATCCGCGACGGCAAGATTCACTTCCGGAGCGGGGAGCGTTTCGAACGTGGCGCGACGTGGACCTATCTCACAACGGATCAGCCATTCGGAACGCTTGGCGAGCGTGCAATGAGAGGAATCCGGCGGAAATTTTTGCGGCGATAGCGGGCGGCGGGCGAGATCTCGAACAGGCCGATCGGCGATCGGCCAGCAGGTTGACAACCTGCCCCACACGGCCGGTGTCAGTATGGTTGCATGTGGCAGGATCTTCGCTTCGGCCTGCGGATGATAGCGAAAAATCCGGGGCCGACCGCAATCGCCGTCCTCACGCTAGCACTAGCAATCGGCTTAAATACGGCGATTTTTAGCGTGCTCAATGCCGCGTTGTTGAAAGATCTGCCGGTTCGCAATCCACAGGAACTGGTGATGCTTTCAGACCCGAACTCCTCGATGGTTCTGGGCGGCACGCTGCAAGGGCCGCGCACATTGTTCAGTTATCGCGAGTTTGTGGCACTGCGCGATCGCACACAAACGATGTCCGGACTCTGCGCGTCCCAATTACCGCTGTGGCGCTGGCCGGTTCGCATATCGGGCGGCTTGCAGGAAGAAGCTCACGGCCGCGTTGTAAGTGAAAATTATTTCTCCGTTTTCGGCATCCGGCCTGCGCTTGGACGCTTTTTCACACAACGGGATGCGAACGGTGTAGGAAAAGATCCGTACGTGGTGATCAGCTACGACTACTGGCAGCGCAGGTTCGGCGGGAATAAAGCAGTCATCGGAACACCGATGCGCTTTTACGGCAGAACGCTCGTCATTATCGGCGTTGCCGCGAAGAATTTTCGAGGGGAAACCGTGGGACAGGACCCCGACCTCTGGCTACCCATGCTGATGCAGCCGCTGGTCATGCCCGGCATGGAAGGGCTCAGTGAATGGATGGGCCACCCGCCGGACAAACTGATGTGGCTGCATGCGTTCGGCCGCCGGAAAGCTGGCGTGACAGCGGCACGGGTCCAGGCTGAAATGAACGTGTTATTTCGAGGACTTCTGGAGAGTGAGAGTCCGTCAATACCGCCGGGCGACCGGAAAGAATTTCTGGACGAGAGCATCGTTGTACGGCCATTTCGCAACGGTGCGTTTCATGGGCGCGATGAATTCGCGGAAGAATGGACGGTTCTCGCGGCACTGGCGGGTTTGGTTCTTTTGGTCGCATGCGCCAATGTCGCTAATCTGCTGCTTGCACGCGCTGCCGCACGCTCGCGTGAGGTAGCGATTCGCCTCTCCATCGGCGCCGGCCGCATTCGCCTGATTCGCCAGTTCCTTGCCGAGAGCCTGCTTTTGGCCGGTCTTGGCGGTATCGCCGGAATAGCGGTAACAATCGCTGCTTCGCAAATTCTTTTAAGCTTCGTGTCCGGCTCGCCCGAGGGGTTGAAGCTGGTCGCGGGACTTGATCTGCGAGTTCTCGCCTTTACGGTATGCACGACGCTGCTGACCGGCATTTTTTTCGGCCTGGTTCCGGCGCTCCGCGCGACTCGTATGGCTGTGAGCGAGGACTTGAAGGAAACCGGCCGTAGCGCAACGGCATCGCGACAGCGCACCAACTTCGCTAAGGCGCTCGTGATGGCCCAGGTTGCCCTTTCTCTTTTGCTGGTGATGGGAGCCGGGATCTTTCTTCGCACACTTTGGAATTTGCAATCGGTGTCGCTTGGCTATCCCGCACGGAATCTATTGCTGGTCGAAGTGGATACATCCGGTCTGAATACGTCGCAGACTCCCCGCCCGAATCTTTACGGCGAAATGGCGGAACGCATTCGCAGTATTCCCGGAGTGCGCGGCGTGACGTGGTCGGATCGCGGGTTGTTCAGCGGATTCGGCGGAGCTTTCGCCATCGATGTCGAGGGATTTACATCGAACAAAGAGCGAGACAAAGGATCGACCGGCGATTCAGTCGGCCCCAACTATTTTTCGACGCTTGGGATTCCACTGCTGCTGGGCCGTGAAATCGGCCCACAGGATATCGCACCTTCAAGACCCGTTTGCGT
>DAISJE010000634.1:0-2213 GCA_036821665.1 Bryobacteraceae bacterium
ATACGGTAACAGCGTTCGGCATCTTGAGCGGTTCGACGGTGTGGAAGCACCCAGCGGCTCCGTTCTCTGCTGGCGCCGGCCGCAAAGTTCGCCGCGTCCCAGAACTCAGTGTGAACGAACTCGGTGGGATGATACACAGTGCTGATTAAACCGCCACCCGCTCTTGAAAGGCGCTGAACGGCGGCATCAAACTCCTGAGCTGTTTTTGAGAACGGCGTGTGGCCATCGAGATCCGCGCGAATTTGATACGGCCCCATGTTGAAAACGTACAGCAGACCTCCATACCAGATAGGCTGGTCCTCTACTCCAACCTGCGTTCCTTCGTCGAGGTAGACGTGAATGCCCATACGACGCAGAGCGAGATTGGATTGTGGCGCCCACGACGATCCAGGCTGCCCGTAACAAACCGGAGTGATTCCGAAGATCCGGCTCACATCGTGGAATCCGCTTTCCTGTCGCCGCTGAAACTCGTCAGCTCCCTCGAGCCATCCGAGATGTTCAAGCTCGAGCGCCGGAACCGGCTGAATGCTGTGCCAATCGGAGTGATATCCGATCGAGTGGCGCGTTAAGGCTTCAATCACGTCACGGCGATTGCGCGCCTCCAATACCCGCGCCTTTTCGCCGACGATTTTGAAAGTTCCACGGACCCCCAAACGCGTTAAATCGTTGGCAATACGCAAAGCCGCATCGTCGGCGACGGGATCGACATAGTCTTCCGTGTCAAACCATAAGACGACATAAGTCATGCCCTGAGCGGCTCCAAGGGCGGCACAGACAAGCAACAGAAGCAATAACCGGCACATGGCTTCCAAGTGTACCCGGTCGAGTAAATTTTCGAGCTACCGCCAAAAATCACGACCTGATATCCGATGCCTGGCGTCATACTACGTGATATTCACGCGTGCTTGAGCACGTATTAACCCGCATTTCAAGATGGACATCGCCTTAAAGCGTGCGCTATTTCGGGTCATCTGGACAGCAGTAGCGTTTCTCTTTGTGTGGTATGCCTGGCGGCTATTGCTGCTGGCGTTTGCCGGGCTTCTGCTGGCAATCATACTGCACGCCTTCGCCGATGTATTTCAACGCTGGACTCATCTTGGGCCAAAATCTTCCTTCGCCCTCACCGTCGTTTGCCTGGCGGCTCTTATAGGTTTAGCCGTTTGGCTAATTGCGCCGCGGGCCATTTCCGAGGGCAGCCAGGTTGTACACGTTATTCCGAGTTCGCTGGCGCAAGCGGAAAGATACCTGAATCAAACCACATGGGGCACATTTATCGTTGGGGTGGTGAAACGCGCCATGAGCGCAAGTGCAGAAGGGCCGCACATTACGAGCATTGCATCCGGCGTGATGGGAGCCGCGGGAGGAGCCATAGTAGTTCTTGTGGTTGGCTTCTACGCCGCGCTCAATCCAGGCGAGTACAGCGGCGGATTTTTTCGGCTCATTCCTGACCAAGAGCGAGACCGGGCCAGGGAAATTGCCCGCGCCGTTATCTATACGTTGCGCTGGTGGCTGCTTGGACAACTCGTTCCGATGATCGTGTTGGGGGCCGCCACTATGATCGGTTTGGCAATTATGGGCATTCCTCTGGCCTTTGCGCTGGGGTTGTTTACCGCCTTCATGATCTTCATCCCGTATCTAGGCGCGCTCGCATCGTCCATTCCGGCTATTCTAGTCGGCTTACAGCGCGGACCGAGGATGGCACTATACGTGGCCATACTCTATCTATGCATCCACGGCGCGGAGGGCTACTTTCTTACGCCGCTCGTGCAAAAGCGCGCCGTCCGTCTACCGCCCATCATGACCATCCTCGCCCAGTTGTTGATGTGGATGATCACGGGCTTGCTTGGAGTTGCACTCGCCACGCCCCTTGCGGCCGTCGGGCTTGTCTTAGTAAAGATGCTCTATCTGCGCGAAAGCGTGGAGTACAAGTGACTTCTCTTGCGTCCAAAGAACGTGGACGCTCCGCTGGCTCCAGATATTGCAGTCTCAAAGTTCACGAATCGACTTTTTATTGCGACGATCGTAATCACAAACACGATCGGAAACATACTTCTGGGCGTAGGGATGGAACGCATGCCCGATTTTCAGAAGATGTCCGTTTTTTCTTACACCGCAGATCTGCTTACCAACTGGTATGTGGTGGTCGGCACTATTCTGCTGATCGTCTGGATGATTGCGCAGTTGTCGATGTTCACCTGGGCCGACCTGACGTA
>DAISJE010000635.1:0-2201 GCA_036821665.1 Bryobacteraceae bacterium
ATCTACGAAACCGGAAAAGATATTTTGCGAGGCGGGAAGCTCTCGACTCCTTACCAATACACCGAAGCGCAATTGCGTGCGGCAGTTATGGAAGCGGGTCGCACCGGTAAGCGCGTCGCGGTCCATGCTACCGGCGAGCCGGGCACTTTGTACGCCGCGCAAGCGGGAGTTGCCTCCATCGATCACGCTGAACAACTAAGCGACGAAACCATGCGGCTGATGCGTGAAAAGCACATATACGCAGTTCCGACGTTTACCATTCTTGAATACTTTGCCGAGCATGCGAAATCGCCCTCCGATGCGGAACGCATGCGCAAAATGCTCGATCTGCATGCCCAGGAATTTCGCAAGCAATTGGCTGCTGGCGTTCCGATGGCGCTCGGCACTGATGTGGGACCGTTTCCACACGGCACGCAGGCTCGCGAATTCGTGTTGATGGCGCAATACGGGATGAAGCCGTTAGCCGTTTTGCAAGCCGATCTGCTGAACGGCGCAAAGCTTTTGGATTGGGACGGTCAAATCGGCGAGTTGAAGCCAGGCTGCTTTGCCGATATCGTTGCTGTTCCAGGCAATCCGCTCGATGACATCTCCGTTGTCGAGCGAGTGGCGTTTGTCATGAAAGGCGGCGTGATTTACCGCCAATGATTGTCTAACCTGCTCTTTCCAGCCGGCGCAAAGCCAGCCAGGCGAACAGCACCGTCACGCCGGCAAGAACCGCCACATGTACGCTCGCGGCGGTCTTCAATACACCCGCTGCCCCTAAAACCAGTTGATTCAGATGGTAGGCGGGCCAAATCGACGCAGCCGTAGCAAGTGATTTCGGAAGCGGAAAGAACAGACCCGAGAGGTAAATCATAGGCAAATAGACCAGATTTGTGAATCCCGGTGCAGCCGTGCCTTTCACCATCGCACCGATAAAAAGCCCGATCGCACAGAACGGCAGCGCGCCTGCCACGTTGATTATTGCGATCTCCGCAAAGCGGCTGGCTGTCATTGGCACGTGAGCGATAAATAACGCAGCTACGCTCATGCTGGCCATAATGATAATCGCGAACAGCAATGCCATAGCCATCTTGGCGATCAAGTATGCGCCCGCTGGAGCGGGTAGGGCACGCTTAAATCGCAGTAGCCCTTGTTCGCGTTCGATGGCAACAGTAACGCCGAAGCCGAACATCGCGGGTCCTATCACACCAAAAACCGCAAAGCCCGTGAATACGGCGATAGCGGCCTTGGCATCGCTTTGAAGAGCGTGTCCGAAGATAACCACTGCGAATAGCAAATAGAGCAGAACCGGAAGGGAAAGAAAAATCGCTCCGAAAGACGGTGAGCGCACCATTCGCAAGCATTCGTATTTCGCTTCGGTAACGTAGGCGTTTAGAGCACGTTTTGTCGTCATATTACGCTGCTTCCTTGGTCAGTTCGGCGAATGCCTCCGCCAAACCTGCGCGGTGAACTTCCAAATCCGCAAGCGCTTCATCGGCTGCCAGCAGCCGGCGGACAACATCTTCCGCTTCGCTTGCCACAATCTGTAGATGTTGCTGCGTTCGTGAAACGCGCTCTACTTCGGGCCAAGTCTGAATCTGCTCAAGGCCCAGCGTCGTGCGACAAGTAATGCGCTTACGTGCCACGAAAGCGCGGATCTCCTCCACCGTGCCCTGTTTGATCAACCTGCCTCTGGCGAGAACCGCAACCCGATCGGCTAGGGCCTCGGCTTCTTCCAGGTAGTGGGTTGTCAGGACAATCGATGACCCCCGGCTGACGATAGCCCGCAGTGCCGACCACATTGTTTCGCGGGCTTGGATATCGAGTCCCACCGTAGGCTCATCCAGAAACAGCAGCTTCGGGCGGCCGCAGATTGCAATTGCGAATTGCGCCTGGCGTTTCTGGCCGGTTGAGAGCTTCCCGTATGGGCGATTCGCAAGCGATTTCGTTTGCGTGAGGTCCATTGCCTCGTCGGTGGTCAGTGGATTGGGGTAATAGCTGGCGATCAGTTCGATATGCTCTCGAACCCGGAGTTCCGGAGCAAGATAAACCTCTTGCATCATGACTCCAATGTGACGGCGCGCGGAGCAGTCTTCGGGTGATTGCCCGAAGAGATATGCCGATCCTCGATCCGCGCGTTCAATGCCCAGCATGATGGAAATTGCCGTGGTCTTTCCGGCCCCATTCGGGCCCAGTACCGCGAGCAACTCACCGTGGCC
>DAISJE010000636.1:0-2085 GCA_036821665.1 Bryobacteraceae bacterium
TGCTGGCGTGCCAGTTGTCCACAATGAAGAAGCCGTCACGCCACTCGGCGACTTTGTTGTGGATCTCGGGTCCCGGAGTGGAATCGCTTTGCGCATATCCGAGCATGAAGTCCGATGCGGCATAGCCCGTAATTGCGGGGGTATTGGCAAAGGTAAACAGTCCGTTAGGCTGATTTACGGCCGACCGGGACGTAATCAGCTTTCTTAATTCCGCGCCGAAGATCAACGTGTGAGCGCCCTTTGTCCAGTTGAACGAATCGGTTCCCTGCCACGTTGTATCCTCCTGAAGCCAGTTTGTTCCGGCATTGCCTAACGTCATGAAGCCGCTGATCGAGAACACCGGGATGCCGGGGTCGTTGAACGATGTGTCGCCAGTAAATCCTGGTATGCCGAGATCGGTGCCGGCACTCTTCAGCCCGTTTACGGCAAAATAATTCAACGCGTCCGTGCTGAGGTTCTGCCGTCCGATACGGAAGTCATTGACCATGTTGGCGGTGATGGTTTGCGTGTAGCCGAAAACCCAGTTGCGCGTCGATACGGGGAGAAAAGTGGAGTTGAATGGGCTTGTGGCACCGGTAAGAATCGTTTCGTTTTGCCAGGCGTAGCGATAAAAGAGCCTGATTCTATCGCCTATGTTCTGATCGATTCGATCTATGGTCTGGTTGAAATGATCGTTGTTCGGATAGGTTGCTTCCAGGTTGTTCGTAATGCCAGGCAGATTCGGAAGCGGCATGTATTGGAGGGTTTTCTGCGCTTGCGGAGACAGTTCAGAAGGCTTGAATACATTTCCAGGGACCGGCGAGCCGCCACTGTTCGGATCGCGAAGCGCATGTGGGTATTCCGAAAAGTTTCCTTGCCGCATCAGCGGTGTCAAGACGGTGTCGAGTGAAGTGACATCTTTGATCAGGCGGAGACCCTCGTAGTCTGCCATAAAAAATGTCTTATTGCGGCCGTCGTAGAGCTTGGGTATGTAGACGGGGCCGCCTAGCTCGAAGCCAAATTGGTTGAGCCGGAGCGGCGCTTTCGGAGTGCCGGGTTTCTGAAAGAAGTTTCGCGCGTCGAGGACGTCATTGCGAAAGAACTCGAAAAGAGACCCATGCAGATCGTTTGTGCCTGTTTTAGTGATCAGATTGAGGTGCGCACCCAGATAGGAGCCGTACTGCGCGGAATATGTTCCTGTCTGAACTTCGAACTCCTGAATGGAATCGACCGAAGGATGAAACGGGGTAGTCGTGATCAGATTGTTTACGATCGAGATGCCATCCAGCGAAATACTGTTCTGGATTTCCCGGGTGCCGGCTCCGATGAAATCCTCGCCGGGAGGAACACCATTTGCCGCCTTCTGCCCGGGTAAAACGCCGGGCGTTATTGCAGCAAGCTGCAATGCGTCGCGGCCGTTGAGAGGAAGTTCTGCCACGGAGCGCGCTCCAACTGTTTCCTTGATGCTCGCATCATCGGTAGTGATGGGCGGTGCGGCCGCGGTGACCACGATGTGCTCGGAAACCTGTCCGACCGTGAGCGTAAAATCGCTGCGCACGGTCTGGTTGTAATTAACCGCAATTCCGCTCTTGGTAATGGTCTCAAATCCAGGGTGTGAAGCAGTGATGTTGTACGTTCCTATTTTGACGAACTGGATGTTATAGTCACCCTGCGCGTTTGTGATCGCGGTGTATTGATCTTGCGTGGCGCTGTTGACTGCCGAAATAGTTGCGCCTGGAACAACGGCTCCGGCCGAATCAACAACAGTTCCCACCAGCGACGTGGTGTTGGCTAGTTGTGCATACAGGCTTCCACAACATCCAAGTAGGGCCAAACAAACGATAGAAAGATTTCGCAACTGGATGTCCTCCCCGAGACAAAGTGACGGTTAGAAAAGAATATCACTTAAGCAGGGCCCGGTCATTCCGATAGACTGTACCTTCTTTCATCACGAAGAGAACGCTTTGCGTGACTTTGATGTCCTGGAGCGGGTTGCCTGGGACGGCAACGATATCGGCCAGTTTGCCCGGCTCGATTGTTCCGATTTTCTTCTGCAATCCAAGCAGGTCCGCCGCCGCCGATGTTCCAGCTCGAATCGATTGAGCG
>DAISJE010000637.1:0-2062 GCA_036821665.1 Bryobacteraceae bacterium
GGGCTCGTTGGATGGACGTCTCGCTGGCATCGGTCCCGAAAATCTGGAGCGGCGGCTCAAGGGGCTCGCCACTCAGGTGTTCCAGCAGGCAAATAGCAATGGAATAGACCTCCTCGCCGGTGGAGCATCCTGCTACCCACATTCGAACCTGCTGACTGGGATCCCAATTTTCCAGGATACGGGGCAGGATGTCGGACTTCAGAACATTGAAGACGTCGGGATCGCGGAAAAACCGCGTGACCCCGCCCAAAACATCTTCGTGCAGCTCCTGTAACTCTTCCGGGTGAAGTTGCAAAAAACGCAAATACTCGGCCAGCACCTCGAAACGTTTCAGCAACATGCGACGTGCTATACGGCGCTGCAGTGTGGCAGGTTTGTATCCGCGAAAATCGACGCCGGACACGCTCGAAAGCAGGTTGAGAATGCGGACAAACTGCTGTTGTTGCCCGTCCGGCGCTTGGCCTTCCTCTAAAGAAAACAGCTCCGGGCGTGAAAACTGGGATCCGACCCGCGCCAACTCCTCTGCGATGTCAGCGGGAGCGAGAACCATATCGACGTGATCCGCGCCGATACTGCTCCGAGGCATGCTGGGGTACTTCGCCGATTCGGGCGCCTGGACAATGGCAATTCCCCCTTCGCCTTTGATCGTCTTTAATCCGAGTGCGCCATCCGAATCCATTCCGGAAAGCACAACACCAATGGTGCGATTCTTCTGATCGGCAGCTAGGGATCGAAAAAAATCGTCAATGACCGTGTTGGGCCGTTGTTCCGTACGAGGCAAGAGTTCGAGGATACCGCCGCGGATCGCCAGGCCCGCATTAGGAGGCAGAACATAGACATGGTTGGGCTCCGGCCGTGTTTGATTTTCAATCTCGGTAACCGGAATCCGGGTGCGCGAGGCTAATATCTCGACTAAATGGCTCTTCTGACCGGGAGCCAAATGCGAGACGACGACGAAAGCCATTCCGGTGTCGGCCGGTAAATGCTGAAACAGTTCAATGTATGCTTCAACTCCCCCTGCGGATCCGCCGATGGCAACCAGCGGAAACGGCAAAAGCCGCGAATTTGAGGTAGTGCTGGAGACGTCGTCCTCAGAACCGGCGTTATTGTCCGCTAGGCTCTGAGCTGAAGTTTCCGCTCCCGATTCATCTGGTGCGAATGATTCTGGCATAGCGTACTTGAAGACGTTCCACCTATTCTAATGAATCTCAGCCGGGCCGTGCGGACGCAGTGCGGCGGCTTTGCTGCACGTCGGGCGATATATAAGATCTTCCTTCGCTGACCTTTCGAATCGCCGCTGCCAACTCGCTCTGAGCGCGCCGTTTGAGCACATATCCTTCCACGCCGATGCGTTTCGCTTCTTCTACATAGGCGGCTTCCGCGTAGCCGGTTAAAAAAATGATTTTGGTAGTATTTCCTGTTTTGCGAAGGTGGCGCGCTATCTTAAAGCCGCTCATGCCGGGCAGCGAAATATCCAGTAAAAGGACGTCCGGATGAAATTCCTCAATTCTCTCAAGCACCTCCGGACCGTTATCCACAGCGGCTACAATTTCGTACTCCGGCTGGAGCGCAAGGCATAAAACGTCTCGAATGGGAGGGTCATCTTCGGCAATAAGCAATCGGACGCGGTTTTCTGCCACTGACTGTCTGACGTGAGCCGGCCTCTTTTCCTATCATTCACCTGTTACGATGAGGGTTCCAAGCCTTCTAAATGACGGTCCGCAGCTCATCCGGTATTCTTGCCGAGATTGTTCAGCACAAGCACCAAGAGGTGGCGAAATTGCGCGTAAACGCCGCCTTATTCGAGCAGCAGGCTTATGAACGGAAATCGCAACCGCGCAGTTTTGCGAGGGCGCTAAGTGCCGCGCGTCCGGCCATCATCGCCGAAATAAAAAAAGCATCGCCCAGCAAAGGTTTATTGCAGGCTGATTTTCACCCGGCGCTGCTGGCGCATGCCTATGAAGAGGGCGGCGCAGCTTGCCTCTCCGTGCTTACCGACAAGCAGTATTTTCAAGGCGCGCTAGGCGATCTGGAGGCGGCGCGCGCGGCAGTGAGTCTGCCC
>DAISJE010000638.1:0-2061 GCA_036821665.1 Bryobacteraceae bacterium
CCCATCTCGCACGAAACGCAGCGCATTTCGATTACGCCGGACGACAAGTTGGTTTTTACTGCCGATCAAACCAAGCCTCAGCTCGCGGTCATTGATACGGCGTCGGATGAAGTCACACACTGGATTCCGCTGCCGGGGCTCGGTTACGGAACTGCGCCGACTCACGATGGGCGTTGGCTCATTGTTGCCGTTCCCACTGTGAATAAAGTCGCCATTGTCGATCTTGGCTCCCTGAAGGTCGTGCATACAATTGATGTGCCGAAGGCCCCGCAGGAAGTCCTCGTCCGTCCTGATGACAAAGTCGCGTATGTCTCGTGCGACTCAAGTCATCAGATAGCCGCTATCGATATTCCCGGATGGAACGTAGAAAAGCTCATCGATGCCGGAAAAGGAGCTGATGGTTTAGCTTGGGCAAGGTAGGAGCTTTTCTTTTGCGATTGCTGTTTTTTGCCGCGATACTTTCACTTCAACTGCTAGCGCAAACC
This sequence comes from Bryobacteraceae bacterium, assembly GCA_036821665.1. Lineage (GTDB taxonomy): Bacteria > Acidobacteriota > Terriglobia > Bryobacterales > Bryobacteraceae > Bog-105. The sequence goes on from DAISJE010000638.1 coordinate 486, forward strand.
CCCGAGCCGAAGCAGTCGCGTGTTGAACGCGGCCGGGAATTTCTTGGGCTGCCACCGCCTCCGGATCCCGCTGCAGCCGAGCGCGGCTCGAAAATCTTTGCTCAGAACTGTGCGTTTTGCCACGGCGCAAAAGCAACGGGAGCAGAGGGACCGAACCTGATCCGCTCTACGGTTGTCTTACACGATGAAAAGGGCGAACTAATCGGTCCGGTTCTCTTAAACGGCCGTCCCGACAAAGGCATGCCCGCGTTTCCCAGCTTGACTCCGGCCCAGATCTTCGATGTCGCCGAGTTTCTGCACGCTCGTGTTCAGGATGCCGCTAACCGCTCAAGCTATAAACTTCTGAACGTAGTAACCGGAGACCCGAAAGCAGGGGAAGCCTTTTTTAACGCGCACTGCACGAGTTGTCATTCCGCAACAGGGGATCTCGCGCACATTGCCGGCAAGTATGAACCCGCGGATCTGCAGGCGGTCTTTCTTTACCCGGACAAAGTCGCTCCGCCCGATACGGTTACCGTACGCCTTCCGGACGGTCAGACGCTTACCGGCACGCTGAAACGGCAGGACGATTTTAATATTTCCATAATCGACAAGTCCGGTATGTTTCACTCCTGGCCCGTTAATTCGGTGAAGTTCGAGATCAACGATCCGCTTGCCGGGCATCGCCAGCTCCTGGCTCTGTACACCGATGCCGACATGCACAACATTCTTGCTTACCTGGTGACCCTCAAATGAAAACGGTCACCTTTACTCTCATTGCTGTCTTTGCCTCTGTGCTGGCTGGGCAAATCCTCGACCCTGCCAAACTTCTCTCGCCTCCTACCGATACTTGGCCTACATACAATGGCGACTATTCGGGCCGCCGTTTCAGTCCGTTAAAGCAGATCAACGCGGAGAACATCGGTTCTCTGGCGATGAAATGGATGTACCGGATCAATGTCGGAGCTATGCGCGGTGTCGGGAATACGCAAATCAAGTCCACGCCACTCCTCGTCGACGGAATTTTGTATTTCACCGTGCCCGACAACGTTTGGGCTGTCGATGCCCGTACCGGCGAAGAACTCTGGCATTACAACTGGGTCGATCATGGCGGCCATCTCCTGGGCAATCGTGGGGTCGGCATGTATGGCAACTGGCTCTACTTCCTTTCGCCGGATGGTTGGTTCATTTCACTCGAAGCCAAGAATGGCAAGGAGCGCTGGAGAGTTCACGTTGCCGATGCGAAGCTGCAGTACTTCACCACGATGGCCCCGCTGGTGATTCACAATCATGTCATTGTCGGAGTTGGGGGCGACGCCATGGACGTGCCCGGTTACCTGGAATCGCGCGACCCTGAGACGGGTGCTTTGCAATGGCGGTGGAACACCGAACCGCGTCCCGGCGAACCAGGAGCGGAGACTTGGCCCAACGCAGGCGCGATGGAACACGGCGGGGGCATGACCTGGCTGCCTGGTACTTACGATCCCGAGTTGAACCTGCTTTATTGGGGTACCGGGAACCCGAATCCTGTTTACGCGGGTCAAGGTCGTAAAGGAAGCAATCTCTGGACCTGCTCTATCGTTGCGTTGAACCTCGA
>DAISJE010000639.1:0-2055 GCA_036821665.1 Bryobacteraceae bacterium
CAAGCGGCCGGACAGTATCCGCGAAATCAACCAGCGGCACAACCGGCGATGAGATCCACAGCTCCGTATATTCAGTCCGCAAATGCCGTAGTGCCGGGAAACAGAGAATGCAGTCACCGATGGCCCCGGGTCGAATGATTAGCCGACGCATCTATCACGAAGTAGCTATCTGATTCCCAGACTTAGGCGGCTTATCGCGCCGGAGCTTTAATGCGGTAATCCGCCGCCGCCCACATCCGAACGACGGTACACATCTCGAACAGGCGCGACCGCGCGCGCGCGCCCACCCGTTCTTCGAGCGTGGTCTTATACGAGTGCCCAGACGGCAACCCGGATTTTTCGATCAATGTTCCACCCATATCGGGATCGGGCAGGTTCGTGGTTGCGATCAATGGTTTTCGCTGATTGTATCTGTACGTGATAATCGCCGTCACCGTATCTTCTACCCAATCCGTGACACGATGCGCGCCCAGATCATCGAGCAGGAGAATTTCCGTTTCCAGCGCTACCCGGTAGGCTTCACGGCTGCTCGTTCCGAGCGTTTCGCTATAGCCGGATCGAATCTTATCCAGCAAGTTCTGGTAGTCGAAAAAAACTCCCTCGTGTCCGCGGGAGAGCAACAGCCGGAGTGCCGCAACGGCCAAATGCGTCTTACCGACTCCAGGTGGGCCGGCCAGTAAAAGACCAGGTTTTGAGACGGCCGGATATTCGCGTGTGTACCCCCTGACAATACTCATTACGCGGCCGAGTTCCCCGCGAGCGACCGGATTATTTTGGGGCAGAAAAAAGTTTTCGAAGGAGGCTTCGGAGTAATTCTTCGGAATCTGAGCCTGTAGCTCCACTTGCTCCGCCTGAGCCTCAGCGACGCACGAACAGCGCTTCGCGGAAGAGATACCCTCTTCCACTGAAACCGTCCAACCGGTGCCGCCGCATACTTTGCAATCGGTCTTCGCCATAACGCTGGGTTTACTCCACCACGATTAACGTCTGCCCTGCGCTTACCGTGCCGCCTTCTGCGACGTTGATCTTTGAAACAGTACCATCCTTAGGAGATTTCATTTCGTTCTGCATTTTCATCGCCTCTACCACTATGAGGCCCTGCCCTGCCTGAACTGCCGCACCCTTCTCTACAAGCAGCTTAATCACTTTTCCAGGCATCTGTGCCCGGATTTCCAATGGACCGGAAGCCGCAGCGCGTTTGCGGCTTCCCGAGCGGTCGCGTGCATCGGCAACCGATATGACATGTTGCCTGGATGGCGTCCATACTTCCAAATACTCGCCATTCGATGCGACGTGTACCGTGAAACTGCGCCCGTCCAGGAGCACGGAAAAAATACCCGGCGAGATTTGCACGACAGAACCTATCCCCGAAGCAGAGAGTGCTCCTTGTACCTTATACTCGGATTCTCCGTTTTCGGATCGTAGATCAAGCGTGTACTCCTGGCCATCGACCTCGATACGCAGCTTCAACGCAGCAACTCCCGGCGGCCGAGCGTGCGCCACAAGGCTGGTGAGCCATTGTCGATTGTCCTGGAAGACTGCGGGTGTTGTTCTCCAGTGGAAGCGGCAGCAGCGAGTATGGCGGCTATCAAACTGGTTGGATCTGCGGGGCCAGCCGGCCGCTCTTTCATGAATCGATCGAGAAAGCCGGTGTCCAGTGTGCCGGCTTTGAAAGCAGCGCTCGCGAATATTTCTTCGAACAGCCGTAAATTAGTTGTGATTCCGAGGATGCAATATTCGGACACCGCGCGGCGCATGCGCTCAATCGCAGTGGCTCGCGATTCATCCCAAACGGAGAGCTTTGCAAGCAGCGGATCGTACTCAATCGGCACAGCCCAACCGCTGTATACACCACCATCGACACGTATGCCCGGGCCAGCCGGTTCGACGTATTGCGAGATCGTCCCGGGACTAGGGAAGAAGTTATTGTCGGGATCTTCCGCGTAGACACGGCATTCGATAGCCGAACCGGTCCAGCGAATGTCTTCCTGGCGCAACGTCAGCTTCTCTCCCGCCGCGATGTGAATCTGGCGGCGTACCAGATCGATGCCGGTA
>DAISJE010000640.1:0-2051 GCA_036821665.1 Bryobacteraceae bacterium
GCGAATCGGGATCGACGCTAGGCTCCTGGCGGAAACCCGGCAGCTCTTGACCACCGACTTTTCCCGGGCCGTATTGCCCGGCCACCGCGTAAGTAGGCACATCTTCCGGCTTTGTCACGCGCACCGAGCGGAGCAATTTTGCTCTTTCATCGCGTACGTTTGTCGCGTCGAAAATGCTGGGGGGCTCCATCGCCACCGTCGCCATCACCTGGCTCAGATGGTTCTGAATCATATCGCGAAGCGCGCCGGCCTCCTTGTAGTAAGCGCCGCGGCCTTCCACCCCGATCGATTCGGCTGCCGTGATCTGAACATGATCGACGTACCGGCGATTCCAAAGCGGCTCGAACATGCTATTGCCGAACCGGAAAGCCAGAATGTTCTGCACGGTTTCTTTTCCGAGGTAATGATCGATGCGGTAGACCTCCGATTCATCGAAGACTTTATGAATCTCGTCGTTCAGCTTGCGCGCGCTGTTCAGATCGTGCCCAAATGGCTTTTCGATGATGACTCGCCGCCACCCGTTTCCTTTGTTCAAACGATGTGCGCCAAGTTCGAGGATGGCTTCGGCATAATGGCTCGGCTGAGTGGACAAATAAAAGAGAACATTCCCGGCGGTTTGATGTGACTTCTCGACAGCATCCAGTTTTACGCGCAGGTCATCGTAAGAAGACGGGTTGTTGAGATCGCCGGGAACATAAAAGAGACATTGCGCAAAGGAGATCCAGACAGTTTCATCGAAAGGCGCGTCTTCCAGAAATTTCGACACGGAATCCTTCATCGTGTCGCGGAAGCGATCGTCGGACATCGGCGTGCGCGAACTGCCGATGACCGCGAAATTCGGGGAGATCCGGCGTTCGTAGAATAAACGGTAAAGAGAGGGGAGGAGTTTCCGTTTGGAAAGGTCGCCACTTGCGCCGAAAATAACGACGGCACAGGGAGGGACCCGGCGTGCAAATCGCAACGGATCTTGCAGGGGGTTCACGTCAGGCAGCGGCTGAACAAGTGCGCTCATAATCCTCTTTGATGATAATTGAGATTGGACAATCAAAAGAAAAAAGTGGTCGCTGTACTCAGCGATTTGATGTTTACGGTTAAGATCCAGGAAGCCGCTAAGCGCGCTGGACTGGAATCGGTGTTCGTGAAATCACAGGAGCAGGCGCTGGCTGAGGCGAAACAGAAGCCGGCGGTAATGATTCTGGACTTGAATGACGCCGTCGCCGAACCGCTGAATATCATCGCGGCGCTAAAAAACGACCAGGAGACCAACAAAATCAACCTGGTCGGATTTGTTTCTCATGTGCAAGCCGATCTGAAGCGCTCCGCCCAGGAAAAGGGCTGCGATGTTGTAATTGCACGATCGGCTTTCTCCCAAAATCTGCCAACCATACTGCGGCGCTATGCGTAAATCATGACCGGCTTGCAGATCTTCATCTTCTGCCTGTTCGTGGCTCTTTGGATCGCCTGGTTCGCACCATTCGTACTTAAGCGCCGGGGCAACGGCGCTAAACCACAGGTAAGAGCTCCTGCCTCGCGCTGGGGCATGTTGCTCCAAGGTATTTCATTTGCGTTCGCCTCATTCCATTACGCCGGTTGGGATACGTTCACAACTCCGCGAGTCATCGGTTCATTTGTCTTCGAGGCAATCGCAGTTCTGCTGGCGTGGACGAGCGTATACGCTCTAGGCAAGCAGTGGCGGCTGGAAGCAGCGCTGAGCGCCGATCATGAGTTAATTCAGCGAGGACCGTATTCCATCATTCGCCATCCCATCTACACGAGCATGTTTTGCATATTCATCGCACTGGCCCTGATGCTGGGCACGTGGTGGACATCGCTCATCGGGGCTGTAATTTTCTTTGTTGGAACCGAAATTCGCGTGCGTGCCGAAGAGCGCTTGCTGATCTCACGGTTCGGCGCTAATTTCGATCTGTACCGAAAGCGTGTCCCGGCCTATATTCCGGGCGTCCGATAATCGGGACATTTTTCACCACTCGAAACTGAGATGGGATGAGAAGGCCGGTCTCCGGCGGAATAGCGATAAGCTTTCCGATGGA
>DAISJE010000641.1:0-1948 GCA_036821665.1 Bryobacteraceae bacterium
AGCTTTGCGCTATGACCTCAATTTAACCGGCACAAAGGTCGTGTGCGATCGCGGTGCTTGCTCGGCCTGTACCGTTTGGCTGGATAAAACGCCGGTAAACTCCTGCATGACGCTGGCGATTGATGTAGGCAACCGGCACGTCACCACAATCGAAGGTCTTGCTAGCGGCAACGAACTTCATCCGGTGCAAACCGCGTTCGTTAAGCACGATGCCCTGCAATGCGGATTCTGCACACCTGGAATGGTTATGAGCTGTGCGGCTCTTCTCGAACGCAATCCGAATCCGGATTTGAACGACGTAAAGCTCGCGACAAGCGGCAATCTATGCCGCTGTGGCACGTATCCGAAGGTCTTTGACGCCACTCTTGAAGCTGCGCACGCTCGGAGAAGCGCTGGGGCCGCGAGTACCAAAGGCGCCGCGTAAGGAGGCTGAAATGGGTTTTCAGGAAGGGCAAACAAATTCCAAATCGGGCGGACCAACGCGGAGCCAAGATTTGCGCGTCGGGATTGCAGAAGAAGAACTGAAAACGGTACAGAGAGAAGTCCCGGCAAGTGAGCCCCCTCCCCTGGCGCCGAATGCCGATCTCAAAGTAGTCGGCAAACCAACGGAACGCTGGGATGGTAAAGCCAAAGTAACGGGTGCCGCCCGCTACACCGCGGACATCAGGCTTCCGGGCATGCTCTACGCCAAGATGGTGAACGCCTCGGTTCCGCACGCCAAAGTTCTCAATATCGATACCAGTAAGGCGGAACGTTATCCGGGCGTGAAAGCTGTCTACGTCATAACGCATGTCGACGGTAATGCCGAGCTGCGCGATAAAAGCAAAGAGATTCCATCGCAGTACCCCATCGTTCGCTATGCGGGCCAGCCAATCGCCGCTGTAGCGGCAGTGTCTCCCCAGACTGCCGGGGATGCTGCAAAACTCGTCAAGGTGGCTTATCAGGAATTTCCATTCGTCATCGACCGCGACATCGCGCGGCAGGCCGATGCGCCGCAAGTGTATCCGGGGCCCGCAGATCAGGCAGGAACGGCCGGCGGAGGGGGCGGTCCCAAGAACGTCCCGCAAGTAGGCAATGTGCACGGGCCTGGTGAAAAGAAAGTCGGCTATGTCAAGGAGGGCTTTGCAGACGCCGATGTCGTGGTTGACGCGCGATTCGTTACGCAGGTTCAGACGCACTCAGCGCTCGAAACCCACGGCGTCGTGGCCGACTGGAAACCGGATGGTTTAACGGTCTATGCCTCCACGCAGAGCACTTCGAGCGTACGTGAAGAACTCGCCTATGTGTTCAAGCTGCCAAAAAGTAAGGTGCGCGTCATCACCGAATATATGGGTGGCGGCTTCGGAGCGAAATTCGGCGCAGGCAATCCCGGCGTAGTGGCCGCTTACTTATCGCAGAAAGCCAATGCCCCGGTGTGGTTGATGCTCGACCGCAAAGAGGAACACCTATCCGTTGGGAACCGGCCCGACTCCGACCAGGCGCTAAAAATTGGCGCGAAGAAAGACGGCACGCTGACCGCCATGCAACTCGTGAGCTACGGGACAGCGGGAACCGGAACGGGTGCAGGTTGTTCCGGCCCGGTCGTCAACATGTATGAGTGTCCGAACAAGTGGACGCAGGAATACGACGTTTTCACCAATGCGGGTCCCGCGGCATCCTTCCGCGCGCCGGGACACCCGCAGGGTTGTTTCGCACTCGAACAAGCCATCGACGAACTCGCGGACCGGCTTGGCATTGACCCACTGGATTTCCGCGACAAAAACGATATTAATCCGCAGCGCCGCGTCGAACGAAAGATCGGAAGAGAAAAATTCGGCTGGGCGGACCGGCGAAAACCCAACTCTGATCCCGGTCCGGTAAAGCGCGGGATGGGTGTCGCCCAGGCCGTCTGGTATCGCATCGTCAATCTGGATTCGGCCGCGGAGGTCAGGCTGACCAGAGACGGATC
>DAISJE010000642.1:0-1749 GCA_036821665.1 Bryobacteraceae bacterium
AGTTGCATGAATCATGGACTCCGCTGTGGGGCTTCCCGCGCATGAGAACAATCGATCAGAACGCCGTTCTTGCGGACAGCGTAGTCGTCCGATGCCAGCACGACACGACTTGGCGGCCAACCAATTTGACATTCGCCGACGGCATTCCAGCGAATCATTATGGAATCGCAAGGGTTATGAGCCAGATTCAAATGGCAGCAGGTGGACCGCCAGAAGCTAAAAGCTGATCGCTATTGGCGGTCGCCGTGAAGCTGGAACTTGAGATTTACTGGCATCCTATTCGAAGTGACTGCGCATTTCCTAGCAATTTCCTTGAATATTTATCCAGCAGTTAAACGAACTGTTATAGATCTATTTGTAACGGTAATTGCGGGATGCTTTAGCGATATCCCGCAGATGTGGGGAGCGGCAAGCCTCCGATATCCGCTCCCATCCTAAGCCCGGAACCGAGTTACGGCAATTTGACACCCGTTCCGTCTCACCATATATACTGAAGTTTGGGTTCAGTGGATCAGCACTCGTGCGCCTTCGTGGCTCTTTCCGATTGATTTCGGCGTTCTGGCCGGCACACATTAAATTCCGCTCCCACATACAATTAGACTAAGGATCCGTAATGCCAAAACGTACGTTTCAGCCGAACAATCGTCACCGGGCGAAGACCCACGGGTTTCGTGTGCGCATGAAAACTGCCGACGGCCGGGCAGTGCTTTCTCGCCGCCGGGCGAAGGGCCGCCACAAACTAACCGTCAGCGACGAGCGCGCTGTCCGGAACTCGAAATAATCGAGTCGGCGATTCAGTCCGCTGTCACTTCCCAAAACGAGACGGGTCCTCCGGTCGACTGAATTCCGCGAGATTTATCAAACCGGTGTCCGTATGACGAGCCGATACTTTGCCGCCTTTTGTCTACATAGGGACGGCAATGCCATATCCGGACGTGTCGGATTTACTGTTCCGCGCGCTTTGGGTACTGCGGTCCAACGGAACCGGTTGAAGCGGCGCATGCGAGAGGCGGTCCGCAATCAACTGGACGGCCTTCCCGATAACTGGTCTGTGGTGTTCAATCCGCGGCGAGGCGCCCTGGATGCGGGGTTTGAGGATCTGTGCCAGGAAGTCGGCCGGGTATTCGCGCGATGCAAAAGGTCCTGATCGCTGCCTTGAGGGGATACAAGCTTTTCATTTCTCCTCTATTGCCATCTGCCTGCCGCTATTATCCGACTTGCTCCGAGTACATGATGGAGGCCGTTGCCAAACATGGCGCGGTGCGTGGCGTATGGATGGGCGTAAAGCGCCTCTGCCGCTGTCACCCGTTTCACGAAGGCGGATACGACCCGGTCCACTGACGATGAATTTGAGATCTTATTATGCCTAATACCCCAGGCGGCACGAAACCCTCGCCGCCTTCGTTAGAGAAACGTCTGCCGCTGGCACTCGCGCTCATGATGCTGGTGCTATTGGTTTCGCAATATCTCTTCAAGCCTGCTCCCGGATCCAAACCGGTAAAGCCCATCAACGACAACACAGCCGTGAAGGTAGTGCAGAAGCCGCAGGCCAGCGTTCCGGCCGCGCAGGCAGCCGCGGAAACGATTCCCGCACCGGCAGCCGGTCAGGTGCAAGCCGGTTCTGAAATCACCACTGAGATCGATACGCAGCTTTACCACGTCATCCTTAGCAATCGAGGTGGAGTGGTCAAAAGCTGGGTGCTCAAAAATTACAAGGACGATGATGGAAAACCGCTACAGGTAGTGGAT
>DAISJE010000643.1:0-1734 GCA_036821665.1 Bryobacteraceae bacterium
GTCGAGAACACACGGTCTCCCTGCGCGGCAGTAACAGTCGCGCCCGGAATCGGTTGGCCCCCGGATTCCACCTCTCCGCTCTGCGCCATCAGACGCATTCCGTCCGCGCAAACGAGCAAGACCAAAACCAGTTTTAGGAAAAGCAAGTTGAAATAAAGGATGTTCGCGAGAATGCCTAGGTTACCCAGCCAAATTTGATACGGTGAAGCGAATGGCCCAAGACCTGGAAACGCTCCGAACTGAGATGGAGGCTTATCTCAAGCAGTACGGAATGGCTGTGTTTCATGGCTATCACGGCATGATAGATTCGATGAACCAAGTGCACTGGGATACAGCGCGGCACCCCGATTTCCGCGAATTCCTGCAGACCGCGCGCCACGCCGGTGTACGGCTTATCATCTTTAATCACCGTGCTTTTTCGCTGGTTCAGATCGACCAGGCCATGGATGAGCTCGAAGATTCCAATCTTTTGCCGGAAGAAAAGCGCAGCTACGAAAGCCGCCTGCGGCAATTGCAGGCTTATGAGGGCTTTACCTGTTCCGTGGAATTATCCTTTACAATCGACGGCCGCATGTATTCTTTTGAAGCCCATACCGATTGGTACGAAGCATTCACCGACATCATGGGTGAACTCGACGCGGCCATGGACGAGCAGGAAGAAGAACAGGACGATTCCATCGGCGGATATTTCTCAAACAACTGATGCGTCAGGCTGCACGATGGATTCTCCCGCAGTCCAAACCACAAACAACTGCACTTTTGCAACAGGAACTGGGTCTGGAACGTGTGGTCGCGGCGGTCCTTGCTGGCCGTGGTTACGATAGTCCAGCCGTTGCCCAGGAATTCCTATCGCCAAAACTGGATAGCTTACATGATCCGCTTCAGATGAAGCAGATGGATCGCGCCGTCGACCGCCTGCGGGATGCCATCGCAAAACGTGAGCAGATTTTGCTCTACGGTGATTATGACGTAGATGGCACCTGCTCCATCGTGCTATTGAAAAAGGCCATCGAGCTACTCGGCGGTGTGGCCGACTTTCATATACCGCATCGTTTGCTGGACGGTTACGGCATGCGTAGCGAGGTTATCGAACGCGCTGCCGATACCGGCGTCCGCCTCATTGTCAGCGTCGATACGGGCATTCGCGCAAGTGAAGTGGTTCGTCATGCGAATGCGCTGGGGCTGGATGTGATCGTCACCGATCACCACTTGCCGGAAACAGAGCTACCTCCCGCCCTCGCGGTCCTCAACCCGAACCGGCACGATTGCGGCTACCCCAATAAGCATCTGTGCGGCGCCGGAGTCACTTTTAAATTGGTTCAGGCATTGTTTGCAGCGAGCGGTCTGGCGTCCGCGCGGCAAGCAGCACTCCTCGATTCCTTTCTAAAGCCGGTGGCCATCGCAACCGTGGCGGACGTGGTTCCTTTAGTAGGAGAGAACCGCGTGATCGTACAGCGCGGCCTCTCCGGTCTGCGGCAGGTAAAAAATGTGGGGATGCGTTCGTTACTCGCCGTGGCCGGTTTCGATGACGGCGAGTGTCCCTCTGCGCATCAAGTCGCGTTCCGTCTGGCGCCGCGCATCAACGCTGCGGGCCGCATGGCGACCGCGCGTGATGTAATCGAGCTGTTCCTTACTGATGATTGCGACCGTGCCCGAGTCCTCGCCGAACAATTGGACACACTGAATCGCGAGCGCCAGCAAGCTGAGACTGAAATCGTAGAGGAAATTCTGAAG